>VBPP01000265.1 GCA_005877365.1 Nitrososphaerota archaeon | reverse complement strand
GCGTCGCTCGCGCTGGCCGCCGGCGCTTCATCCGTGATGCTGGGGGCCCTGCTGGCGGGGTGCGATGAATCCCCGGGCCCGGTGGTCACCGTCCAGGGCCGGAGGATGAAGGTGCACCGGGGGATGGGAAGCGCCGCGGCAAGAAAGGTCCGATTCGCCCTCGACAGGTACTCGGTCCCGTCGAAAGGGCTCGACGAGGGGGTGGAGGCGTACGTCCCGGCGAATGGGGGCGTCGAGCAGACGATAACGACATTCTGCGATGGGCTTAGAGCCGCTTTCGGGTACGGAGGCGCGAAGAGCATACGCGACCTCTGGAATGTAGCCAGCTTCGGACTTGTTTCGCCCCACGGATCCGTTGAGCTGGGAGCCCACTCACCCTCCGTCCCTCCTTCGGCTGTGGTGGGTTAGTTAGTTGAGACCCGACCTGCTCCGCGGCGGAGTCGTCGTCCTCGATTTCGGCGGCCAATACTCTCATCTCATATGCCGTCGCGTCAGAGCGCTCGGCGTCTACTCGGAGCTGCTGCCTTACGACACTTCTCTGAGACGATTGAAGAGCTGGGGGGTGGCGGGGGTTGTCCTCTCGGGGGGCCCCGCGAGCGTCTACGCTCCCTCCGCCCCGCACCCGGACAAGAATCTCTTCAAGGGCGGTGTCCCGCTCTTGGGAATCTGCTACGGGTATCAGCTCATGGTGAAAGCCCACGGCGGGGAGGTGAGGCGCACCGCCAAGAGAGAGTACGGCAAGTCCGCCCTGTCCATCAAGACGCGTTCCGGAATATTCAGGGGGATCAGGAAGTCGACCCTGACGTGTTGGATGAGCCACGGCGATTCTCCCACCTCGCTTCCGAGGGGCTTCGACATCCTCGCGGCGAGCCGCAACTCCCCCTACGCTGCGGTCGAGTCGGGCGACGGGATGCAGGTCGGGGTCCAGTTCCACCCAGAAGTCGCCCACACCGAGGAGGGAGGGCGGATGCTCTCCAACTTCGTCTTCGGGACCTGCGCGGCCACCAAAAATTGGAGCATGAAGAGCTTCCTGGACCGAAGGCTGGCCGACCTTTCCGCTTCGATCGACGGTCGGGTCCTCTGCGCAGTCTCAGGTGGAGTCGATTCCTCGGTGACCGCGTCCCTCCTCCACAGGGCGGTGGGAAGGAAGCTCGTCTGCCTCTTCATAGACAACGGGCTCCTCAGGCAGGGCGAGGCCAAGCAGGTCTCCAGGACGCTGCGGGAGGAGCTCGGCATCGACCTGGTGGTGGTAGACGCTCCCGCACGCTTCCTTCGCGCACTGGAGGGAGTAGAGGACCCCGAGGAAAAGAGGAAGATAATTGGCAGGGTTTTCTCGGAGGTTTTCGAGGACTTTGCCAGGAGGAGAGGGCCTTTCAAGTACCTCGCGCAGGGTACCCTTTACCCCGACGTCGTCGAGAGCGGCCGTTCCTCCTCACAGGCTTCGGTGATAAAGACACATCACAATGTAGGGGGGCTTCCGAAGGGGTTCTCCTTCGAGCTGGTCGAACCTCTGAAAGACCTCTACAAAGACGAAGTGAGAACCCTGGGGCGCCTGCTCGGTATCCCCAAGAGCATCCTGATGAGGCATCCGTTCCCGGGACCAGGTCTCGGGGTAAGAGTCATCGGGGAGGTCACCACAGAGAAACTCGCCATCTGCAGGAGGGCGAACGAGATCGTCGAGGATGTGCTAAGGGAAGAGGGATTGTACGAGGAGGTCTGGCAGGGTTTCGCATACGTCGGTGACGACAGGGTAACCGGGGTGCTGGGAGACGAGAGACGGGTCGGTTATCAGGTCACGGTGAAGGTCGTCGAGTCGGTCGACGCGATGACTTCGGACTGGGTCAGGATGCCGTACGAGGCTCTGGAAAGGATCTCGAGCAGGGTCACGAATGAAGTGGAGGGAGTTGTAAGCGTCGTCTATTCAATCTCGTCAAAGCCGCCGGCGACCATCGAACCCCAGTGACACTCTCCCCGCTCGATGAAGACCCGGTTGGCACGATTGTGCGGAAACCTAATCCTCTTACCTGGAGGGTCCCCTTCAAACCTGTGAAGCTATCGGTCCGAGATGACCGGTGGCCACCCAGAAGAGATAGGCAAAGGTAGGCTCCGCCTATTCAGTTTGAAAGCACCTCCCATTCGAACTATGTAAATAATTGTATTAGTT
>VBPP01000011.1 GCA_005877365.1 Nitrososphaerota archaeon | reverse complement strand
TTCCTTCGAACTTCGCTCCGAGTTTGAGGATTGCGCGTCGGGAATGCATGTTACGAATGTCGGTGCCGAATTGGACGCGAACAGCGCCCCAATCTTCAAATGCATGCCTTAGTAGAAGAAATTTGCATTCAGGATTTACGGCAGTACCCCACTGGTCGGGAGTATACCAGGTAGAGCCTATTTCTACCCTCTTATGTTTTGAATTGACCGAAAGGTATGCAGTGCTTCCCACCACTTTGTCTTGTTGAATCAAGGTCACTGCGAATGCATACTCAGAATCGCTCTTTTCAGCTTCCAAGCCGTTCTCAATTCGCCTTTCCACATCCTCCTTGGATCGGAGCTGACCAAGCAGCAAGCTCCAGTCCAATCTTCGAGCGCTTTTGTAGAGTTCAGCTACATGTCTTTTGCGAAGCGGCTCAAGACGAACGAATTGACCGCTTAGGATACATGGGCCAATTTTGGCGCCTTTCGTAGGCATATCAAAACCCTGAATGGGAGATTTGGATTTGACCCTACTTATTGCCTTCTTGCGCATGAAACAAAAACTACATACGGGTCGCGAAAGAAGACCGTTGAAGGGGCGGAGGTGTACGCACCAAGCTTCGGCGAGGTGTTCTTTCAGCCCGTCCGCTACCTATCACCCAACGCGCGGATGATATCCCGGCGGAGGCGCAATGAATGAACCCTAGGCACGGTAACAGATGTCATCGCCTGATTCGGGAGTCTTTTACGAGCCCAAAACCCGGGCGACTCAATTTCGGACATTATAGTCACCTCTTGAGAGCAGCCTTAAGGCGCCTGTGTTCCTCCAGCATCAAATCAAGCATGGGGCGCAGGTTCCCATTTGTCTGATACTCCCTGAGCGCCTCATAGTACTGCTTCCTGTTCTTCAATTCGATGTTCAAAGGAGGAAGCCCATGCTTGATCAGGGCGTTAATCAGAAGAAGCCTCCCGACCCTTCCGTTCCCGTCTTGGAACGGATGAATCGTCTCGAACTGATTGTGCACCACAGCCGCCAAACCGAAGGGAGGATACTCCTTCGCGTTGTCGTTGTACCATCCTCGCGAGGGGTTAGTGGTTCCGAGGGCGCCAAATCCGAACCGCACATACGTGACCGCTGACGCCCGAAGGCCGAAATCAGGCCGTCGATTTCCCACGCCTTACGACAAGAACACCGGTTGCTACCACGAAGATCACCAGTAGACCCGACACTGCATAGAATGTTGTCGTATCAATGCCGGAGCTCATAGTCGTCGTGACAGTGGTTATTTTTTCCTTCGTCACTGTACTTACCTGAGCAGCATTGACCGGACTGAGCGCGAACATGAAACCTGGAGCTTGCGAGAAAACGCCCGCGCCTACTAACAATCCGGTACCGATAGTTGAACCCGAAGCGGGTAGGACAATCGCCATGTTTCCGCTGGCATCTGCCGCCACGGCAGGCTCCGTTATCAAGGCAGATCCTATGAATTTCTCGATTATCAGCTTTCCTGTCTGCGCATTAATGAAGTCGAGGTTACCGTCCGCTTTCGGTACAATGACGAGATCTGATGTAGTTGAGAGGCCCCCCCTATAACCGATTTTCGGGATGTAGTAGCTCCACACGATTTTTCCTGTGCTGCCATTGAGCGCATAGATAGTCGTATTGTCCGTTAGTGGAGGTCCAGTAGCCGTGGGTGACGAGCCTCCAGCACTGTAAGGGACGCCCGGTCCTTTTATTGGTGTGATCTTTGTCCATCCTGGCGCGTTAAAGGCGGCTACGTAGACCAAACCTGTGTTCGGGTTATAGGCTGGATTCGATTCAAATCCCCCAGCTCCCCCCGGACTTTGTAGGAAGGTATCTGTTGACGGATAGTTCGACCATGGGAGCTTCATCTGTGAGACGTTCAGCGGATTGTAAAGCATGCTGTAGCGGGTTCTGGCAATGTTTGGCGGGTTGAAGTACCAGAGAAGGGCCCCCGTCCTTGCAGACAGCGCGTAGAAGTATCCATTCTTGCATCCTTTGTACACGACCGGTTGTTCCTGGCCGTTAATCGTGACGTTGGCTAACATGATGCTCCAGGAGCAGTCCCAGTCCCAAGTATCGTGGGCAGTAGTCTGGAAGGCCCATAGGAATTTGCCAGATGTCACGTCGACTGCCAAGACAGAATCGCTCCATAAGTTAGGTCCAGGCCTCGTCGACGCGTTCCAATCAGCACCCGGTTGCTGCGTTGCCACGTACGCTATCCCAGACTTCTGGTCCATCGCCCATGACCCACCCCAGGCTGTATCGACTCCCGCATAACTATGCGTCCCGTTGAACCCGAAGTTGCCCCAATCCCTGTAGAGCACTTGATAGAGTGTAGAGTTCGGTAGGGTCTTCAGGTTGACAGCGGCCGTCCCATCGAAAATATAGGCGTAAGACATGTTAGCAACAGATGAGACAGCCCACTTAGGATCACTTCCATCCTGTGGCCCATGGATGAAGCTCCTCCACATGAGCTTTGGTGGAGTCGTGCTCACGTCGTATGCTGCAAAGTATCCGCGGCCAGCAGCCGAACTCTCTTCTCCCCCTGAACCAACCAACAGGATTCCACGCTGATCATCAATCAGAAGGCTACGCGATTGGGTGCCGTACAGGCCGTAGTTCCCAGGGATCTTCTCGCCGGCCAAAATCGTCGGAATCTTAAGAGCTGGGTCACCGTTCAACGCGTTGTAAGCGTAGACTGTGTTGTTATTTGTCTCGAGCCATATTAGTGGTTGGTGAAGAATACTCGAGCTATACCACAACCCGTGATAGTGTCCGGTGATGTTGCCACCAATATTGCCGAACTCCGCGTCCCAAAGCGTTTCTAACCCCTTGAAGGTCTGGGTGGGAAGCTGTCTTTGCCAAACGATGGCTCCGTCCTTTAGATTTTGTGCGATGAGCAGATGATAGTCTGTTATGACGTATGAGATGCCATTCACAACCACAGGCGTGACGACGATGTCATTACCGGTAGTTTGCCCATAGACACTCGGGCCTGCCGGGACCGGGTAGACCCAGCTTATCTGCAGGTTCTGAACATTTGCGGAGGTTATCTGACTCTGGTCTGCATAATCCCAGTTGAACGGGTAGTTGCCATTCGGACCAAACCAATTCGCGCTAGGATTCTGGGGCGCCCCAAGAGCAATCATAGGTGGTGCCACGAGAAGCGCCATAACAAAAATCGCTACCACAGCGAGAACCTTCTCGGATTCGGAGAAAAATTTCAACCGCGAAAAATTACGCAAAGCGGGCATTATATATTCCTTGACAAGTTTCTGTCGGATTTGAGCCAACGTAGGTTGGTTCAAATTCTCTGCACACTCTGTCGGACTTGATGTGGAATGAGGAACCCGTAAAAATAGATTCCAAGCAGCCATATGGGCCCCCGTTTCAAATCCCCCGTCGTCGAGGACTAGCCACGACGGAGGAGCAATGAACCCATGCACGGTGAAATGCCGCGAGTAACTCCGTCATCCATCACGAGAGTTCTTATCGGCTAGATTGCCGAGAAGGGATTCACGCCTGCCAGGGCGCGGAGACCTGTTCGAACCTTGCTGCAAAGGGTTAAAAGCTCAAGCACCGCTTGAATGAGGCTGAATAAAAATTGCCGACAAAAGTCGGTAAATTCTTCGGTACGCTACTCTTACTAACTCTCCTCCTCATATCTTCGTTTCTCACGGTGAAGGTCACCGCTGCGGCGAATTCAAACTACCAGTGGAACGGGGACTCGAACTTCCCTTACAACTACAACTACAGCCCGCAGAACGCCATCAACACACAGACCGTCCAGAATCTTCAGGTGAAATGGATTTTCCCGGTACCACCTAGTCCGTCGAAGTACCTAGCGACCGGGGGTGGCTTTGGGGCACCGAATGCTGTCATCGTAACACCTCTGATCATCAATGGACTCGGCTACTTCCTGACCAACTACTTTCGAGTGTACGCCCTGGACATCGCAAAGGGTACGACGATATGGTCCAGGGACCTCCCCATCCTGAACGTGAACAGCTCTGAGTTCTTTGGTAACTTCATCCTTTCTCCAAAGGCAGGCATCCCTGTGGGACACTTCCATAATGACAACATGCTGTACACAGAAAAGATTTTGGGTCAGCCATTACTCTGGATCACAGCACAGGACTATCAAGTCTTCGCGATTAACGCTCTCACTGGGGATATCGTCCAGCAGTTCCAATGGCTGGATCTCGGTTCATTGAAGCCGGGAAGTATACCTGGAAATTACGGTGTCTTCGACCCATTCTCCCCTCCTAACTTCGCGTTCGATGAGACGCGAGGAATCATGGTCATCGGTACAAACAACGGAGATTGCCAGTGCGAGGCGAGGGGTTTCCTGGAGGGATGGAACGTGAACGTCAGGCCCCCCGTCCGGTTATGGGGTCCCACTTTCCTAATTCCGCCACAGGATGGCAGCGATCCCAGCTGGGTCATCAACTCGGTAAACTCCATGGTCGGGGCATACATATTCGACGGCAGCGCAGCAATCGACCTCAAAACGCTTTCTGCTCAGCAGCAGCACGACATCCTCTACGGCGATTGGGGCAATTTCGGCTTTAACGGAACCAGGAGCTACGCGGGGCAGGGGGTAAGCTGGGGCGGTCCCTGGGCGGTCGACCAGCAGACAGGGATAACCTACTTCGGGACTGCGAACGTGGGTTCGGACTGGAATGCCACATACAGGCCCGGACCAAACCTCTGGTCCAATTCGATAATGGCAATCGACGAAACAACCGGCAAATTCGTCTGGGGATTCCAGAGCACCGCTCACGACCTCTGGGACGTGGACTGCTCATGGAACGTCATGCTCGCCAACGTCACAATCGGAGGGCAGACCCAGAAGGCGATAATCAAGGGCTGCAAGAACGGGTATCTCTACGAGTTGAACGCGGCGACGGGAAAGATGCTGTGGTTCTTCGACGCACCTTCGATAAAACGCACCTTGAACAATCATCTCCTTGATCCCATGAATAAAGCACAGATGACCAAACCTTGGTTCAACTACCCCTCAACGAAGCCTGACTGGGCGAATCCCAATTCTGGGTACGAATCGGATATTGGATTCGACCCGGTAACGAATCTGGTCTTCGCCGACGCATGGAATAATCCGGGGTGGTTCGTCATCACAAATGTGGGTCCGAAGACACAGTACAACAGCCTTGGCCTTAACCTGGGTGCTGTACCTCCTTTCCAACAAAAGAACAACTCGACGCTCTACGCCCTTGATGCGAGCACTGGAAAGCCCGTCTGGTCCCACTTCTTTCCTTTCAATATCAGAGGCACCGTGACTATCTCGGGTGGTCTGGTATTCGTCTCCACGCCTGACGGAATCCTAAACGGGCTGGACGAGAAGACCGGTCAGACGGTCTACACCAAATTCCTAGGAAATCAGCTCATCATTCAACCCTCCATCGGTTCGGATGCGAATGGGGAGATCACGATGGTTCAGACGTTCGGCGGTCCGCAGTTTGGAGGCGCTACCAGCAGCATAGTGGCCCTTTCATTAGCGGCTCCGGCGGCTGCCGCTACGCAAACCGCGACAACGACTGCAATACAGACGTCAACAGTAATCTCAACAGTCTCAGCGCCGTCCGGGATTGACCCAACTACCTTTTACAGCTTGGCCGCAGTAACTGTCGTATTCGTCATAGCGACGGGTATCCTCGCCGTAAGGCGCCGGAAGCCCGTCTCCTAAGTTTTTGTGAGCCTGCGCTCGCCGCAGCCGAGAGAGGTCCCATTAGCCTCTGGTCTGCGAATCATCATCAGACTGCCCTCGCCATCTCTATTGCGTCTTCTCCATCCGGGTAGTACTTCTTCCTAACCTTACCAGTCTCTTCGAATGAGAGTTTGTGATACAGAAGGATGCCTGCCTCATTCGAGGGACGGACCTCCAGGTATACCTGTTTGACTCTTCCAGCAAGGCGGTCGATAGATTTTCGCGCCATGGCCTCTCCGATCCCCATCCTCCTGCAATCGGTTGCGACGGCCATCGACGCAATGTGTCCCCGACCTCTCCGGACTTCCGAAATCAGGTACCCGACCACCCTCCCGTCCTTGCGCGCCACGATGAACCCTTCCCCGACCCTCAGCTTGAACCACGCGAAGGTGATTCGCGGATACGGGTCCGGAAAAGAGGCCTTCTCAATTGCGATAATCTGGTCGAGATCATCATATCCGAAAGTTTCGAGCTCGAGATCATTCAATCGTGTTCAATCTCTTGGTTGCTGAGTAAGAAGGTTTCGTCAAAGGTGGGGGGATTCAGGCACTCGAGCTAGTTCGCGGTAGAGCTGAAGCAAGCATCACTTCATCGCGGGACCATGGCGGGGGTTGTACGCATCAAGCTTCGGCGAGGTGTTCAGCCCGTCCGCTACCTATCACCCAACGCGCGGATGATATCCAGGCGGAGGCGCAATGAACCCGAGCATGGCGACGGTTTGGGCATGTGAATACTATCGGTTTGGGGTTCCCTTACTTGAGTGGTTCATTGTGTTGCACCCTGGGTGGCGGAGATGCCAGGTTTGACCGTTCTACCTTTCAGGAATAATAGCCAAATCACCGTTATGCTGATCGTGAGGACGAATAACACTCTGAAGAAAAGACGGATTCCAAAAAGACCATTGTAAAATGGAAATGGCCGGGTTCGGGAGTTGTACCCGATACTGTTGGATAGAATAGGATGAAAAGGTAGGCCCAACGTTACTTATGCTCTACCTACAACTTTCAGGAATTCTTTCGCGCCACTCGCCACAAACCTCATGTCTGACGACAATCCGATGAACTTGAAACCCAAGTCTATTGCGGTCTTTGTTTCTTGTGTAGTGACAGTAAGAATACCAGGAATCTTCCCGTGCTTCTTACAACTCTCTACTACCAACTTCATTGCTTCGATTACCCTTGGATTTGTCCGATCGTCGATCAAACCAAGAGACATGGTCATATCTGAGGGACCAAAGAACGCGACGTCTAGCCCTTCAACCTGTAATATCTCATCTACATGCTGCAGAGCCTCATTAGTCTCGATTTGTCCTACGACTAGGATGTCCTGATTTGCTGCTCTCAGATAACTCCCGAAGTCAAGTCCATATCTGTGAGCTCTGACAGGTCCTACTCCTCGAACACCGTTTGGAGGATATTTGGAAAAACTGACCGCGCGTTCTGCTTCTTCCTTGGAGTTGATGAGGGGAACAATAATCCCTCGTGCGCCGCAATCCAATGCAAGTTTTATCATATACTGGTCATTAGCTCCAACGCGAACTATTGGAACAACTTGTGAATCTCCAATCAGTTGAAGAAGATGGACCATGGTCTCTTGATTGACCGGTGCGTGTTCCGTGTCAATCAAGAACCAGTCAAACTTCAGGTGCCGAAGGTAATCAACGATGGTTGGACTTGAGCTGTTTATCCAGGTTCCGAAACACGCGTCATTCTGGTAGAGCCTAGCTTTGACGGTATTTGGCAACCAGCCAATCGACCCAAAAATTCATCATATAACATTAGCGAGATGCATTAGTAAGAGAAGCAAAGTGTAGCTTCGCTTCAGAGATGCACCGATAGGGATGAGAGTAGGAAGGAACGTGTGTCTACTCATCGGTGGTAATTCGGTCAAATACACAGTGAGGCGAAAGCGACGAAGGGAAAAGCCAGCTTTGATGTCGAAGCAGGTTGGAGCTATTTTTACGATTCTAGGCGGGACTTCTCCATGTCGGGGGCACTTGTGGGGACAATCGCTTCGGCGGGTTTCCCTTCGGGTGGTTTGGAGCGCTCTCCACGCTCGGTCGACCTCTTCAGCTCAGTCCTTCGAACCTATTGACTGATGTTTTTGCTAATCCTAGCCTTTGGAAGCTTCACTGGCGCGATGATAATCCCTGGAGGTGCTTTGATCAACTCGGACTACGGATTTTCTAATTAGAGCCCACACGGAGGCGCAATGAACCTAGCACGGTAGATCTTATTCGATACAGAACGAGAAGAGCCTCACTTGTCCCTATCTCAAAAAATTCTGTTCTGTCCAGAATCGAACCTCTTTCTCTTTCGCGCTCAACTTCTCGATCTCCGACGACTCTCCCAGGATCGTGAGGCCACTAATCCCGCTCTGCAGATAGTAGTCGACGAGCCGGCCAAGGCTCTCGGCGTCCTGGTTACGCTCACTGACCCGCGGGTCACGAGTACGACGAACGGACCTCGAAGTCCCTGGTGCACAGGGAGGCGGGCTGGCCTGGCCGATAAAATGACAATCGACCATCAATAGGTTAAAAGTCCAAGTCAGAGCGGTATCTTAGCGTTGCATCGGCCGGTTGACCTGCTCATCAAGAGTGGCACCATCGTCACCCCGACGGACATGTTCTCAGCCGATGTGGCCGTAGCCGACAGGAAGATAGTCGCCATAGGAAAGGAGACCCACCTCCAGGGCGCAGACCAGCTCATCAACGCCGAAGGGAAGTTCCTCCTCCCCGGAGTCATCGACACCCACGTCCACTTCCGCGACCCGGGGTTCCCTCAGAGGGAGGACTTCGAGAGCGGCAGCCGTGCGGCCGCATCGGGAGGAATCACCATGGTCGTCGACATGCCAAACTCAGTGCCCACGGTGGTGGAGCCTGACACGGTGAAGATGAAGGCCGAGACCTGCGAGAAGAAGTCGCTCGTGGACTTCGGCCTGTACGGAGGGGCGGGCACCCACAGCCTCGGAAAGATCAAGGCGGTCGCCGACGCGGGCGTCCTCGCCTTCAAGACACTCCTGGCGAACTATCCGACCCCCGGCAGAGAACCGGAGTTCATTGGACTGCACCTGGAGAAGGACGAGTCCCTGATCGACGTTTCGAAGGAGGTCGCGGAGACAGGTGTGGTCCACGTCTTCCACGCCGAGACAGACTTCCTGATTAGGCATGAGGTCGAACGCCTGAAGAGGATGGGGAGGACCGACCCGCTGGCCCACGTGGAATCCAGGCCAGCATACGCCGAAGTGGACGCGATCTCCAGAATAGTCATGGTCGGCCGGGAGTACAACGACAAGGTGCATATCGCGCACATGAGTAGCGAGGGGGGGACGGATCTGATAAGGGCTACGAAATCTCAAGGGACTAGGGTGACTGCTGAGACCTGTGTTCACTATCTGCTGATGACCAGGAAGGACATGGAAACGCTGGGCACCCGAGCAAAGATTCAGCCTCCCCTGAGGGACCCGTCTGACCAAGCGGCCTTATGGCAGGGCCTCAACGACGGGACCATAGACAGCATCTGCAGCGACCACTCCCCGTTCACCGAGGAGGAGAAGAACAGGGACATCTGGCAGGCCCTCCCCGGTGCCCCCGACGTGGAGAACATGGTCCCGCTGATGCTCAACAGCGTGAAGGAAGGCAGGATCTCTCTGAACAGGCTGGCGGAGGTCAGTTCGGTCAACCCAGCGAAGATCTTCGGAATCTACCCGCGAAAGGGGGCTATCCAGGTGGGCTCTGATGCTGACATCACGATCGTCGACCTGAAGGCGAAGAAGGAAATTTCATCTGACGCGATGGAGACGAAGGCCAGGAAGCATACGATTTTCGAAGGCTGGAAGGTCATCGGATGGCCGGTCTTCACTGTAGTGCGGGGGAACGTGGTAATGCGCGACGGCCATGTCGTCGGTAAACCAGGGACCGGGCGCTGGATAACCCTGTCTGAAACGGCCGGACAGAAAGGGCAGTCTCCTTCTTGGAAGAAATAAATCCTCAGCGGAAGCCTGCGCGTGTCGAACGGTCTTGGGAAGGCTCGACGGAGTAGTCGCAGTAGTCACCGGCTGTGGCCGTGGCTTCG
>VBPP01000010.1 GCA_005877365.1 Nitrososphaerota archaeon | reverse complement strand
CATCCTCGGAGTCAACGATGACAAGGTGATGGTCTCCGCTAACGACTTCCTTCCGGGCTCGAAGGGGTGCAGCGGGACCTTTGTCGGGCTCCAGTACTGGATTTTCAACAAATCTCAGATGCTCACAGGCGCCTCCGTCGACTACCAGTTCATCCCGCCAGACAATAGCCTCTTTTCTCTGCATCCCGTCCACTCGCTTAGCTCAACAAAGACCGAATACATCGTCAGCTCTTTTACCTCGGGCTCGGGGCTGAATCTCTACTCTGTCACCGGGGTTCCTCCGAACGTCCAG
>VBPP01000009.1:2011-15470 GCA_005877365.1 Nitrososphaerota archaeon | reverse complement strand
AGGTACGGTGATTACTTCGGCGCAACGACCGACCCGTCAGACCCCTCTTCCGTCTGGGTCGCTGGGCAGTACGGAAATCAGAGTGGATGGTCCACGTGGATAGCCGGGGTGAGGATGCCCGGCACGCAAGTCCCTCTGAGGTTTAGCTACACGACGAGGGGAGGCGCCCCGTCCGCCGCCCCCTCCGTGACGTTCACCTCATCGGGTGCTCGTCAGTCTTCACAATTATCGTCGTCTCCCACCACCTATCTCGCTGACTACGGGACACAGTGGAATGTCACGAACCCACTCGCCGGGTCGACCAGCGCGGAAAGGTGGGCGACTAACCAGTCGGCTTCGGGGGTGGCTTCCATTGCCACGTCCACGACTTTCGTCTTCGATCATCAATTCAGCGTCAACTTCACCTTCTTTGTGCACGAGGGCTCCGGCTTCTCCCCTCCGGCTGTCAACTACTCCCACTTCGGGTCGGAGAGCAGCGGTGTGGCGAACTTCTCGGGCTGGGTCGACAGCGGCTCCCCCTACGCGTACCAGAACCCTCTCAGCGGGTCTTCCTCTTCCGAGAGGTGGGAGGCTAAATCCGGGACTCCCGGTATGGTGACTGCCTCACAGAGCATCTCGCCCACCTTCTACCATCAGTTTGCACTGACTGTCTCATACCAGGTCTCCGGCGGAGGCACCCCTCTCGCCCCAACCCTCTCTTCCGTCGAGTTCGGCTCGGCCTATGCTGTGGGGATGAGCACTGTTCCAGCCCAGAACTGGTTGGATGGTGGAGCACGATGGAACGCGACCAATCCTCTCTCGGGCACTCCCAACGAGGAGCGGTGGTTCTCGAAGTCGCAGGAGTCTGGAACCGTCGACGGTGCCGCGTCCCTCTCGATCGCGTACCAGCGTCAGTTCTTCGTCAGCCTCTCAGCTACCGCAGGGGGCTCCACTTCCGTGGGGAGCGGCTGGTTCGACGCAGGTCAGGTGCTCATGGTGTCGGCGGAGCCGTCGGCTGGGTGGGCCCTCGGCACATGGAGAGGAACAGGGGACAGCTCATACTCTCGAAACTCAACGAACATCTCCCTACCGGTGAACCGCGGCGTCTCCGAGCAGGCGTCATTCCTCCCGGGGCTGACCTTGGCAGCATCAGACGGAGGGACCATCGCCGCTTCGTTCACAGGTTCTTCCCAGACGATAGCCGGTGGCAGGACCTACTATCTTCCCCCAGGAACGACCGTCTCCCTAACGGCAACTCCGACCTTCTTCCTCTACCAATTCAACGGCTGGTCGGGGTCGAACAACAGCGCCCTTTCAACGGTTCAGTTCGCGATGACGGCCCCGCTCACGTTCAGGGCCGAGTTCGGTTTCAACTACATTGTCCTGGGAGTAATCGCGGCAGCGATTCTTTTCTTAGCTCTCGCAGCCTATGTAGTCTCGAGAAGGGGGCGTAAGTCTAGTTCCGGTTAGTAACCATCTGTTTTGCGACAAACTTGGGCCTGGCGGTCAGGGCTATCACCGTCTTCTCGTAGTCCGGCCACCTGACGGCAAGCTTCTGGGCAACCATCCCTTCTATCATCGTTGCAAACTGGTGCTCCCTTCTGTAGGGAGCGCGCGAGTCGTCCCCCGGCTCTTCCCACTTCTCGTGAAGTCCCATCGACCTCTCTCTTTCGAACTTCTTGTCGAACTCGACGACCCGCTCGTCGGTAATCCCCTTCATCCTGCACAGCTCGTATTCAATGAGTTCGTGCAGCGCGACCAGGAAGACGTATCTCTCATCCTTCATCTTGCTGACGCGTACTGCGACCGGCTTCCCTGGGATCCAGTCCCCCACGGTTTCATACCGCTGTTTGCGGTGAGGCACCTCGCTAACGACGAACTTGACCCTACCAATCCGCCTTCTAACCAAAATCTGTCAATTCAGCAGCGGCCGGGAGCTCTTATGGCCCGCGGTGTCTAAAGACTCGTCCCTTTTAGTTAACAAGTTTGGGTCTCCCTCCGGTCAGCGGTGACGCTGCTGCGCCCCCCGACCGGTAGACAGCACAAACCGGAGTTTCAAATGTCGAATTCTCTTCGGCGGTTTCCGGAATTCATCGAGACCTGATTATCCCATCCCATCGAGGAACCATTTTACGAGCGAGACCTCGTTCGTGTTCCCCCGTCTTTCAACATGCACAATCCCTCTCTCAGCGAGCACAGCAACGACTCTGTGGGTCTTCAGCCTGGACAGACCAGTCTCCTGGGTGATGAATTTCTGCATGTAAGTGCCCCCATGAACCTTGAGCACACCGACAATCTTCTTCTCGTCGGGCTTCAAGGTCCTCAGAACCATCGCGCCCGCGTCCTTTCCGGGGTCAGATTCGTAGTAGGTCTTCATCTCCGGTAGGACGAGGAAGTAGATTACCCCAACCATGCTGGCGAGGACCGTGCTGAGAAACAGGAGGGAGGAAAGTGGGATGAAAAAAGTCAAGTTCTGCGGGAAACCGCGTGTCAAGATTAGGTAGAGCTCGTTTATCGGTGATTCTGTCGGGGCATATATCAGCGCAAGCAGGTAAATCGAGACCGCAAGGCCTGAGGTTGCCGCCAGCAGCAGTACCAGCAGAACCTTGAGCTTCTTCAAGTCGTTTGGCCACTCCCCCTGCTGCTCCCGGGAAGATTCTTTACCTTAACCGCTCTCCTTGGTTTCCCTATCTTCTAGCTTCTTGGAGGCGCCCCTGCTGGCGCTGCCGGCCGTCTCCACCTGAGTGTCATGATGCCGCCTATTATGCCCAATACCGCTCCTCCGACGAACCCTCCCGACCCGAAGAAGCTTAGAACGGAGAAGACAAGTATCAGCAATCCGAAGACGACCGACTGGCCCGGATTGATCCTTAGCATGATGCCAGAACCGAGCACGATGATGCCTGAAATGAGCCCGAGCAAGCCGAACCCCGTCAGGATACTTCCTACGAAGCTAGGAACATTTTGAACCGGGAGTGATCCGGTTGCGTTATGGAATAGGGAGGTGCTTAGGTGAGGAATCACGAAAACGGCAAGCGCCGTGATGAGCATTCCAGCCACGATCATGAGACAGCCTCCTATTATGGCGAGTACCGACGCCGTGTTGGGGAATCCCTCTGTCATTGGTTGTGTAGTCATTTTTGAATCACAGGGATGTATGGAAAGGGTGGGGCTAAATTGATTCGCTGAAACGATTTTGATACAGTCGCTACTTGGCTGAAACGATGCTGATGCGACGTCGAATTGCTGAACGCGCAAGACCAATCGCAGACCATCTCTGACATTTTTCAGCAGAAGTCTTAATTCTAATTACTGGACCCTCAGTAAGAAAAATTGACTGGAATCTTATCTGGAGCCAGTGGGCACACCGTGGCCACCGCCAGCACAGACGAGAGATTTTGAATGATTTTTACGCCTATGCTGCACCCAAACGCCTTGATCTGGTTGCAATTCCGCTTCGAGCACCCGGTACCAAGGGAAAACAATTTCGTCGCACCCGATCTCCATAACATTATTCGACGCATGGAGATCTCTCCCCATCAAGAACATCTCGGCGGCATCGTCCACAGCGCTCCGATAGATGTTGAGTTCGACGTACTCGGATTCATGCGTGCAAACCCGACGGCTTTCCTTTGATTTCATATTCGTTCCCATCAGTTTTTCGGAAAAGCCGGCTCATTGTAGACTTTCACGAAAGGGACCCAAGATGGCTAGGTGACAGGATAGTGGATTTCGACTTTAGCTCATCTTGCCGCGAGCCTCTACTCTCCACACTGTCTCCACCTTTTCACCCCTGAAACCGAACATCCAATCGTGTTGGTTCACGCAGGTGCAACAGTGATACGGGATGAATCTGAGGCGCTCACCTAGGGCGGGTGTTTTCGCTCCTGCCGACACCTTCAGCCAGCCATGCTCTTCCGAGAACTTGATCATCTCCAAACCTTTCCTCTCAAGTGGAGAAGGATAGTGGCCCATGTCGAACTGAAATGCCTTCGACCCCGCATCGACCACGGCTCTGTCAGGAGCTGGGGTGCTCATCACCGTCGTCAGAACTGTCAGGGCACACTCCTCTGGCGACGCAACCTTGTTGGACATCAGAAACCCGTCATTGAAGACGTACATGCCCGGCTGCACCTCCGTTACGTCGGGATTCTTTGCGTTGGTCCATACACTTACCGATGATCCCATGCTCACACTTTCCACCGAGATTCCAGAGCGAACCATCTCTCTCTTGGCGCGAGCTATCGAATCGGTCGAGGCCCTGCAGAGACGGTCCCGCTCAGCATCGTTTTTTGCTCCTCCCACATGCCCCTCGTAACCCATGATTCCACCGAGACTCACGCCCTCACTCCTTGAGATGAGATTCGCCAGGGCGGGTGCGCTTTCCGGTCTTACTCCGCATCGGTGCATTCCAACGTCGACGTCGACGAAGAGCGCTATCTCCGCCCCAGCCTCCTTAGCCTGGTTCGAGATCTCGTGTACATTCGCCTCGTTGTCAACCGCTACAGAGATTCTGTTCCTCTCCGCGAGCTCGACCAACTTCACGAGCTTCTGCCTCCCAACGACTTCATTCGTGATGAACACATTCTCGAATCCAGCTCCTGCAAAGACCTCGGCCTCGCTCACCTTCTGAACGCAGATTCCCTTGGAACCCGCTTCGAGCTGCATCCTCGCGATTGCTGGAACCTTGTGGGTTTTGACGTGGGGCCGGAGCTCTACGCCGCACTCTTTGGCGAACCTCGCCATCTTCTGAATGTTCCTCCGCATTCTGTCTATGTCAACAAGAAGAGCTGGCGAATCGACCTCGAGGAGTGTTTGGGGATTCAACCCGAATAGGCCTCCAAATTCCTTCGTTCTTCCGGATTCCGGGGAGGAATTCTCATGCGGACCTTCACGACCTCGTTGACGAGCTTCCCGACTTTTTCCAGTTCTATCTCCACCCTGTCCTCCTCCTGCAGTGTGAAGTCGTCTGGCGGGACGATGCCAGTGCCGGTTAGACAGACGCTGAGGGGAGGAACGCTGTTGCAACGGAGAAGGTGGGAACGCAATTCATCGAGCGATCTCTTCATCCTCGAGGTTCTGGTCGACGCTTGAAAGACCTCAGCACCGTCCCTGATGACTGCCATGGATATCCCGAGGTCCGCCTGCTGGCGCCGCCCGACCAAGAGGGTGGGGCCCAAGGAACATGACCTGTCGTAAATCTTCGCTTGTGGCAGGTAAAGGGGGTTCTGGCGTTCGATGTCTCTCGAAGACACGTCGTTGCCAGCTGTCAAACCGATTATCTCGCCGTCGACTCCCAGGACGAAGGCCAGCTCGGGCTCCGGAACATTCCACGACGAGTCCTCCCTTATCCCAATTGCCTCGTTATGGGCAACGACGGTCCTCGGATTTCCCTTGAAAAATAGTTCCGGTCTCTCCGACTCGTAGACCCTGTCGTAGATTCCCTTCACCAATGTCTCATCCTCCCTTGCATCCCTGCTGCGAAGATAGGTCACCCCGCATCCCCAAACTTCTGCGGCTTCAACCGGAGGAAGCAGAAAAGGAGGTCTGTCTTGTCTCCCACCCAGGAGAGACGCGAGGGTCAGAGACGAAGACATCCGATCCGATTTCTGAAGGATGAATTCGGTGATTTCGGTCCCCTCGGCTTCGACAGCCTGCAGAAGCGCCGGCCATGAAGAGAAGGCGCCCGAACTCGACTGGCTAAGGTCGATCACGGAATCGCCTTCGACAAGGCCAATCCTCCTATCAGCTCCGGTGCGGGAGAATTGGAGGAGGTTCACACTCCCCTCCTGGAGCGAGCCCTCCTTTAGTCTGTCGGAAATTTGAAGGTTTAAGTGACCTGAACGAAAATGCAGGATGAACTCGAGGAATTGGAGATCCAGCTGGACATCGGGGAGAACTGGTACGACCCTCCAAGATTCGTTGAGGCTCTTGCCTATGCGGAGGAGCTCGGCTTCAGGACTGCCTGGTTCGGAGACCACTTCATGCCATGGTTCCATTCCGGCGACAGGTCCCAATTCGTATGGTCGATGATGGGTGCTGCCCTAGAGAGGACGAAGAAGATTAGGACAGGTCCACTGGTTACGCCTCCGATCGGGGCGAGGTACCATCCTGCGATTGTTGCGCAGGCATCGGCGACCCTGGACAATCTCTTTCCGGGAAGGTTCCTCTTGGGGGTCGGAAGCGGGGAGGCTCTGAATGAAAGGCCCTTCTGGAATGGGAGATGGCCAACCTGGAACGAGCGGATGGAGAGACTGACGGAGGGAATCCAGTTAATCAGGAGGCTGTGGGAATCGAAGAAGCCCTTCTCCTTCCACGGGAAGTACTTCGGCGCAGACTTCTACTACCTGTACACCAAGCCGAGGACACATGTTGCGGTCTATTTCGCGGGATTGGGCCCAAAGGCGGCGTACATTGCTGGGAAATACGCAGACAGACTTGTGACTCTGAGCCCCAGGAATACCGCTGAGAGGCTGAAGGACGTCATATTGCCGTCGTACGCCAGAGGGATGAAAGAAGGGAGGAGAAGGGAGGGGGGACTCATCGTGCACCTCGACTTCAGCTTGATGAAACCCGAAGAGATGAAGAGAAGGGAGTGGAAAGAGCTGGGATGGATTCAGAAGGACTCTTGGAGCATCAGCGACCCCGTCGCCGCCGAGAGGCAGGGGAGGAAGGTAACCATGAGCCAGCTGAGAAATAACATTCACTTCGTGAAGGGGTGGAGGGAACTCTTGCGCGTCATAGAAACCTACGCGGATGCGGGGGCGGAGGCAGTGGTTCTGATAAGCGAAGCAAACCTGAAGAAGATCAAGGAGTTCGCAGATAACGTCCTCCACCTTTTCTAGTCCGGGGAAGGTCTCAACGAGGGTGGGGATGTAAGTTGTCGGAATACTTCAAGCATCTTTTCACTCCCATTGAGCTGGGTCCAATTAGGCTCAGGAACAGAATCTACGTCACACCCCATGCGACGATGTTCGCCTCCGACGCGAGGGACAACCTGCCTGGGGATACTCTCGCGTACTACTGTGCTGAAAGAGCGAAGGGAGGAGCGGCCCTGATCGAGGTCTCGATGGGCATAGTCAATGCGGAGGTAGGGCAGACTTCTCCGGATACAGATGCCCATTACGACCCGTTGAGCGGCGGTCACCCGATGATTCTTACAGGAAGATGGCCCCTGCGGGCTACGGACCCGCGGATTGTTGTGGGTTACCGGAAGCTAGCCAGCATGGTACATGAGCAAGGTGGTAGGTGCTTCATCGAGCTCGCCTCGGGGGGGACGAATGTCGGAAACGATAGGGGAGTCTCGCCATTCCCGTGGCCCTCCCATCCAATCCACGCTCTTCCCTTCACCTCCCGAGAGCTCAGCGAAGAAGAGATAGAGGCACAGGTGGAAGCATACGGGGTCGCCGCGAAGCTGGTTCGAGAATCGGGGCTGGACGGTGTCGACCTGCACGGGACGCATGGCGCCCTGATCTCCGAGTTTCTTTCTCCTGTGATGAATCATAGGAAGGATAGATGGGGAGGTTCTTTGGAGAACAGAATGCGCTTCCTGGAAGAAGTCATCAGGAGGATAAGAGAGTACGTTGGAGAAGAGATAGCCGTCGGAATGCGGCTGATGGGGGACGAGAGGTTCGATGGGGGTCACAGGCCCGAAGATGCCGCACAGGTTGCGAGGAGACTTGACGGTAGAATCGACTGGATAACCGCCGACCAGGGATACTCCCCCCAGCAGGAGGATTGGCAGGCTGTGCCAATGTATGTCGAGAGTGGGTATAACCTCCGGATCACGACTCCCCTGAAGAGTGTGCTCAAGAGAACCAAGGTTGGGGTTGTAGGAAAGTATGTGGACCCGACTTTTGCAGAGAGTCTGCTGGCCAGCGGGCAGGCAGACATAGTCGCAATGACGAGGGCACTGATCGCTGACCCAGAACTTCCGAACAAAGCCATGCAAGGGAGGCTCTCCGAAATAAGACCGTGCATCGGTGTTCTCCAGGACTGCTGGGGGAGGATGATTCGTGGACTCCCCATCTCCTGTACGGTCAACCCCGTAGTGAGCAGGGAGAGGGATTGGGGGGTGGGGACTCTCGAACAGGCGGCGGCGAGGAAGAAGATACTGGTGATCGGGGGAGGTCCAGCTGGTCTTGAGTTTGCCAGGGTCGCGGCCGAGAGGGGGCACAAGGTCGTCGTATACGAGAAGACGAGAAAGCCCGGCGGACAGGCGCCGATCGCCGCGATGCTCCCCGGGCGGGAGAACATCAGCGCCATCGTGAGGTGGCTGGTAGACCAGGTCAGAAGCCTTGGGGTCGAAGTCAAGTACGGAATGGAAGTGACCGAGGACGAAGCCGTCGTGCAGTTTCTATTCGAGGAAGAGAAACCTTCCGCCGTCGTCATCGCGACCGGATCCTCACCGATAAGGACTGGCTTCCAGCCCTACACGATGAACGAAGTGGACGGCTGGGAAGAACCAGTGGTCTGCACAGACCAGGACATCTGGGAAGGGCGGGTCCAGGCTGGGGAGCGTGTAATAATAGCCGACTCGTTGAGCTTCATCGAAGCACCCGGTCTTGCCGAGCACCTGGGGAGGAGGGGGAAGAATGTCGAGGTGGTCACCCCCCTCGCCTACACCGGGCTCGAGACGAACCTCTACAATCACTGGGACCACCTTCTCCCACGACTCTTTTCCGCACGAGTCAAGGTCACACCCTTCACCTGGGTCAGGAGAGTAAGGGGAAAGACCGTGACTTTGTACAATCTGTACCACGATAGCGTGAGACAAGAGGAAGTCGATAACCTGGTGCTGATTACGGGTAGGCGCCAGGAAGACTCACTCTACGGGGTCTTTAGGGGGCGAGTCCCCGAGGTACACTTGATTGGTGATGCGAGAATCGGTGGCGCCAGGATTGGGAACGCCATGTACGATGCGGCGAAGCTGGGACGCGAAATCTAGCCGATCGTTCGACCAGAAGTTTACGCTCGATGCCTCAGCGAGCGCCTGATCACCAGTGCCGCTAGCCTAGCTTCAATGGGAAGTGCGACAGTTTCCTCGGGCCTTTGGCGGTCACCACGAAAACATCTTCAATTCTTATGCCGCCCGTATCCTTGCGGTAAATTCCCGGCTCCACGACGCATACGGAACCTTCCTCGAGCTTCCTTTCTTCGGCTGGAATGAACCAGGGCCTTTCCTGGTCGTCCAGACCGATGGCATGCCCGGCGTGGTGTGGAAGGTCTGAGTATCCATGGTCCGCCAGCGCTCTCGAGACAGACGCGTACACCTCCTTCCCCTCCGTCCCGGGGTACAGCAGCTTTTCCGCTTCCTCCATCGCCTCCCTTACCACCGCCAGAGCCGACCGTTGCTCCCTGCTGGGCTTCCTGCCGACTACAAACGTCCTGCACATGTCGGACCAGTAGTTATCGTGGGCCACCTGAAGGTCGAGAATGAACGTGTCCCCCCTCTTCAGTTTTCGATGAGTGGGCACTCCTCCTACCCCGAGGCTCCTTTCGCCCGATACATGATCCCCTACCACCCAGGCGAACGGGCCGTACCTGTGGAAGACATCTTCGTTTATCGCCCCGTAGACATCCAGCTCGGACTTTCCTGGCGTCGAATTCTCCCTAGCAACACTGTAATTCCAACGACCCGAGCATCGGGGTGAACAGTGTGCAGGGCATCGCGGTACACTTCGGCAAGATGCCATTCCTCGATCGCGACTTTCCTGAACCTGTGTCGGTCAAGCCCACCAAGCCATCTCTTCATCTCGGCTGCCAGTCTGTCGCCGTAGGTGACCATCTCGCCCTTCAGGCTGTAATCCTCATACTCCGTTACATCTCCCAGGCCTCGAAGGGCGTCGGTTCGCTCACCAGTGAACGGGTTTTCGAGTTCGGACCGTCCTAGGAGGAGGGCGCACCTCCCGTCTGAACGCAGGGTCATGAACGAAGTGGAACGGGGTCCCTTCATAAGAGAGTACCACGCGTTCAGGTTCGACGGAAACCCCGTCAGGTAAAAGATGTGCTTGGGGTGCGAGATTATCACCCAGTCTGCTTCGACCCTCAGAAGCTCGCTCGCCAGGAAGTTCCGACGTTCCTCCGGCGAGTTCTTGGATTCCAACGGCCTCCAAACCAGTTGATGGAATAAATTCTTACTGAAACTGAAGAAAAAAGAGTCGGGGTTTCGGGAAGGAGGATGCCTAGCCGAAAGTAACTGTGTTGAATACTGGTCCCGTGTTTTGGCCGTTCCAGACTGGGTCTACCAAGAATCCCTTGACCGTGTTGTGATCCCACACGAGGGAACCACCCGGAGGTAGCCAGAGCTTGAAGAGGCCTATCCACGCGTACGGGGCATCGTCGAAGATTTGTTTCTGGGCTGCCGTGCATAGTGACTGTATCATCGATACGTCGGAGGTGCTTGTGAACGCGTCGACACACTTCTGCACCGTGGGATGGGAGTAGGCCGGCCAATTGCCCCAGATCGAGGCGTTGTTCACGAAGGTGACCCAGTAGTCGGCGGGTGTGAGTGTCGCTGGTGACCATCCGAAGCCGGAGTTGACGAATGCGAGCTGTCCGATCTGCTGAGCATTCTGGAGGTTGGTCTGGTAACTCCCGAATGGCGAGTAGTATTGGGCTGTGGAGATGACATGGATGTCTACCGTCATATTGATTGAGCTGAGGTCAGACTGTATCACTTCCGCGACGTTGGTGCAAGACTCACAACCAGCCTGAACATTGAAGGTGAGTGAGGGGAATTTGGAGGTGTCGACGTGATTCTGAGTCAGAAGCTGTTTTGCCAAGTTCAGGTCGTATTTGTATTCCGAAACGCCTCCGAGGTTGTAGAAGTCGCGCCACGCCGGATACTCGGGGCCTACGTAGGGAGTCATCAGCCCCTGATAGGCCTTCGCGTACACGTCCGTGTAATTTATGGCGTGTACAATCGCCTGCCTAACCGCTGTTATGTTCGTCGGGTATACGTGTCCGTTCAGCCCAAGAAGAGAAACCTCGCCCGCCCAAGGGGGCTGCTCTACGAAGGAGAATGATGGATTCGCGGTAATGACGGGCCATTCACTCGGCTCGACCGCTGAAATATGAACCACCTTGTTCTGAAGGTCTGTGACCCTGGCGATGTTGTTGGGCTTGTAGTAGACGATGACGTTTGCAGCGTGTCCGGGGTCCCAAATCGGCTGTGCCGCTATCTCGGCAGCGCTGAGGCTCTTACCCCAGTATTTCTGGTTCTGAGAGAATTTCACGTACGAATTCTGCACAACTTGAGTTACAGCGTACGGACCGGTTCCTGGGATCGGGTGCTGGTTGAAGTAGCTGTTGAAACTGGTCGGGGTGCCGAAACCCCCATTTTGGAGGAGCCACTGCACGTCGAAGATCAGGCCGTCGAAGACGACAAAAGCCCCTGGGAACCAAACGAAAGGCGACTTGAGATTGAAGACAATCTGGTACGGACCTGTCACATATATGGGCCATGTTGAATCTGTCATGATGCTCATTAGCCGAGAGTTCGGGTTGATGAGGCCGCTCTGCTGCATCAGCGCAATCGTGCTAGGACCGAAGCGCGCCGTCGACATGTCGAAGAAGTTGTAGGACTCCAGCCATGTGCTGCTGTTCCCGGAGAGATAGTAGAATCCGTACATCTGGCCCCAGACTTGGTAGGCGTTGAATGGGTCGCCGTTCGAGAACTGCACATTCTGTCTCAAGTTGAAGGTGTAGGTCTTACCATCAGAAGACACAGTCCAGCTGGTCGCGAGCCCGGGCAGATACTGAATGGTACCTTGCTGATATTCGGCCGTCTCGTTTACGCTCACGAGTGGTTGATAGACCGTGTAGGTCAGCCAGTTCGGCCACGGCAGTTCCGAGAGGGCGTACAGCTGATTCAGGTCGTCGATGGGCCACACCCACTCGTCTATGGCCAAGGTATCGACGCTCTTCGAAGATGGAACGTACGTAGGAAGGAGGCCCGTTGCTCCTCCGCTCGTTTGGACGGAAGTTGTGCCTGACGTGCCTCTAGGGAGTGTGAGTGTGTAGTAAGCCCCGGCTGCTGCGGCGACAATTATGATGAGGACGATCGCTGACACCACTGTCCTAGAAATAGCCTTTCTCTGAATAAGCAATTTTGCTGATACCAGGATGAAAATTATTTAAGGCTTGCCGTAATCCGAAATCTCTTCCCGATCACCCGCTTTAGCATGGAAGACTGCGTTTCCCCCGGCTGCCTTGTTTTTCCGGAATCGCATAAATAACGAGGCGATGCACAGTTTGAAGAATGAGCATTCTCGCTGGCAAGGTCGCAATAGTGACGGGTGGTTCATCTGGAATA
Source organism: Nitrososphaerota archaeon (assembly GCA_005877365.1). Lineage (GTDB taxonomy): Archaea > Thermoproteota > Nitrososphaeria > Nitrososphaerales > Gagatemarchaeaceae > TA-13. The sequence continues at coordinate 3,175 of VBPP01000009.1, read as the reverse complement.
GGGAGGGCGTCCGCGACCCTCTTCGCAAAGAACGGTGCGAGCGTGGTTATCGCCGACATCAACCAAGATGGCGGCCTAACGACAGTGAAGGAGATTGCGAGAATGGGAGGGAAGGCGATTTTTGTGAAGACCGACGTTTCAAAAGCAGACCAGGCGAAGAACTGCGTGGACGCGGCGCTCAGCAAATACGGAAAGCTCGACTGCCTCTTCAGTAATGCCGGGTTCAATCCGGTTGGAACCGTCGTCGATACCAGTGAGGAGCTGTGGGACAGAGTGATGCAGGTCAACCTGAAGGGGGCATTCCTCATGTGCAAGCATTCAATCCCTGCCATGAAGGAGACAGGGAGGGGCTCCATCGTCTGCACCGCGAGTGTGGACGGTATCCTGGCGATACCCAACGAGGCCGCGTACATAGCCTCGAAGGGAGGGCTCATCGCCCTCGTAAAGGCGATGGCCGTTGACCACGCCAGAGAGAACATCAGGGTAAACTGCATCCTGCCTGGCGCTATCAGAACCCCCTTGTACGAGAGCTTCGCAAGGGAGTCAGGAATGCCGCGGACGGGCGGGGACCCTCAGGCGGACCAGCACGCAATGGGCAGAATAGGTGAACCGGAGGAAGTGGCGCAGGTCGCGATGTTCCTCCTTTCGGATGCTCCGACGTTCATGACTGGCGCCGTGGTGCCCGTCGATGGCGGTTACTCTGCGGTGAAGATATAGAAAGTTCAAGCCCAGATCATCTCGGATGAAGCATTGCCGGAGATCACACTAGCGGGGACGATCTTCCTCTCCTCTCCCCGGAGCGGGGTGAGGCGATATGGCCCAACTTCCTAAAAGACTTATCAGTATCACGGGGACTCTGCGCTTGGATGAATTTACCTCAGTATGTTCTACGAAGGCTCTTCTTTGCCGTCATCGTCGTCCTGAGCGTAATCACGATAACATTCGTCTTGTCCCACTACGTGGGCTCCGACGTAATCGTCGCTTGGCTGGGCAAATCTGCAGCGCTTCATCCTCAGCTTGCCCAGCTCTACGCGGCCAAGTATCACCTGAATGAGCCGATCTGGGTACAGTACTATTACTATATAGTCGGCCTCTTGCAAGGTAACTTTGGATACTCCCCTTCACGTGGGTTTCTCCCGGTACTGGCAGTAATAGGGCAGACAC
>VBPP01000009.1:0-1955 GCA_005877365.1 Nitrososphaerota archaeon | reverse complement strand
GGTACTCCTCGCCGCCGTTCTTCGTAGCTCTGGTCCTACTGATTGTGTTCGCGTCAATCCTGCAGCTACTTCCGAGCGGTACGGCCGTCGACTCATCCTTGCCCCAGCCGAGCCTGATATCTGGCATTCCAATCTTAGACAGCCTGCTGGAGGGAAAGTGGGCCTACTTCGCCAGTGCGGTCGAGCATGCTATCCTCCCCAGTCTGGCACTCGCACTCGTGACATTTGGGGTAATTACCAGGATTCTGAGGAGCTCGCTGATGGAGGTGCTTCAGATGAACTACATACGGACAGCGAGGGCGAAGGGGCTTGACGAGAATGCGGTGTTCTACAGGCACGCGCTCCGCAACGCCTTCATTCCAGTGGTAACCCTCTCCTCAATCATCCTTACGTGGCTCATCACGGGAACGATATTCGTCGAAAACGTATTCGCCTACCCTGGCCTGGGTCAATATGTAGTCACCGCCCTCCTTGGGCAGGATTACCCAGGCATCCTCGCGGCGACCATAGTCTTCGCAGTAACGATAGCAGTCGGCAACCTCGTCGCCGACCTCTTGTATGCCGTCGTGGACCCGCAGATTAGGCTCGGGTGAACGGTAGCTGGAGAGAGGCTTTCAGATATGGTCGGCGAGAACTATCGCGCGATTGCGGTCGGTTCTCGCCATCATGGGGAGGAACCGTGAAGCTAAGATTGGTGCCGTCATAGTCGCGGTCTTCCTGCTCACAGCAATAGTAGTCGGTATTGCGACGGCTCTCGGCATAACGGTCACTCCGTACGGCCCAGTGCAGACGGACACCGGTCCTAAGCTCGCGCCGCCCTCGCTCTCGCACCTATTCGGGACAGACCTTCTGGGGAGAGACGTCTTCAGCCGTATCATCGTCGCTACGCCAAACGATGTGTCGGTCGGGGTCGGTGTCGTCGCCTTTGCTCTTGTCGTCGGCTTGATAATCGGCTCGATAGCGGCAGTCAAGGGGGGGCTGCTCGACGAGCTCCTCATGCGCTTCACAGACGTTGTCTTCGCGTTGCCCGCGCTCGTCATCGCGATGGTGATCGCCGTCGCCCTCGGTCCGGGAGTGACCAACATGATGATCGCCCTGATGATCATTTGGTGGCCCCCTCACGCCCGACTCGCAAGGGGAGAGGCGCTCAAGGTATCGCACCAGAACTACATCAGGTCTGCGCGCCTCGCGGGAATGGGCACATGGAAGATAATATTCAGACACGTCATACCCAACATCTTCGTTATCATGCTCGTCTACGCGACGCTGGACGTCGGGACTGTAATCCTCGTGTATGCGGGGCTGAGTTATCTCGGCCTCTCGGTCAAGCCGCCCGCCCCCGACTGGGGGGAGATGGTTAGCGCCTTCCAGGACTATCTCATCACAGCTCCCTGGCTTCCCATCGTGCCAGGGCTCATCATCTCGATTGGAGTAATAGGGTTCAGCCTTCTCGGAGACGGTATCCGCGATGCCCTCGAGGCCGGGTAAGAAAATTGTCTGAACTTCTGGAGATAAAGACTCTGACCGTGAGGTACAGGACCAAGGATGGCTTCGTAACGGCCCTCGACTCGGTCAGCCTCGGGATAGGAGAGAATGAGATGCTCGCGCTTGTGGGAGAGTCTGGCTGTGGCAAAACCACGCTCGGGCTTTCAATCGTATCACTACTGCCACCCGCGTCGTCGGAGGTTGTGAACGGGTCAGTCACGTACAAGGGTACCAACCTCCTGATGTTGGAGGAGAAACGAAAGAAAGCATACAGGGGGACCGAGATCGCGATGATCTTCCAGGAGCCGCTCACCTGCCTGAACCCGGTCTACCGGGTCGGGGACCAGATGGCCGAGGCGATCATGGTGAAGAGGGCGCGGAAGGAGGGAAGAGGACAGAAGCACGGGACCGTGATGCAACGGGTCTACGACAGAAGAGCAGCCGTTGACACCCGATTCCTGAGGCGAGGG
>VBPP01000264.1 GCA_005877365.1 Nitrososphaerota archaeon | reverse complement strand
GAAGAAGGACATCGTCGTCGGGAGCGTAGAGGCGATCGTCAACGGAATCAACGCTCTTCTCGCGAAGACCGAGCGGGCGAAGGCCCTCGCGGCGGATGTCAGCGCACGCAAGAAGAAGAGCGGCCGGACTCGCGAGAATTAATACTGGAATCGGCGCACACGCGCGGAACGGCCCTTGACCAGGTATCGCATTGCACTCATCGAGGGTGACGGCATCGGGCCGGAGGTCACGAGGGCCGCGCTGTCAATCCTCGAAGCACTCGAAGCCGAGTTCGGGCTCAGTCTGGAGATACGGCCCGCCCCCGCGGGCGACTCCTGTCTTCAGAAGGGCGGGGTCGCTCTGCCGGAGGAATCGATAAGTGTCATCCGCAGGTCTGACTCCTGTCTCAAGGCGCCCGTGGGTGAGAGCGCGGCCGATGTGGTCGTCCGCCTGAGACGCGACTTCGACCTCTACGCCAATATCAGACCCGCGAAGGGGTTGCCCGGCGTAAAGTCCCTCGCTCCCGGGGCAGACCTCGTGATTGTCAGAGAGAACACCGAAGACCTGTACAAGGGGATGGAGTTCGAGATAGATGGCGGAGCGGTCGCGCTGCGGCTGATAACTCGAAGGGCGTCTGAGAGGATCGCGGAGCGTGCCTTCGGGCTGGCCGAGTCCAGAAAGAAGGGGAGGAAGGTCGTCGCGGTCCACAAAGCGAACGTGCTCAAGAAGAGCGACGGAGTCTTTGCGAGCGCCTGCAGGAAGGTCTGGAGAGGGCATCCGGGTGTCAACTTCAGTGAGATGTACGTTGACGCGGCAGCGATGGCCCTGATCCGTTCTCCCGAGAGCTTCGACGTCATCGTCACCACGAATCTCTTCGGAGACATCCTATCGGACGAGGCGGCTCAGCTCGTCGGGGGGATCGGGCTCGCTCCATCCGCGAACCTCGGCGATAAGTTTGCTCTCTTCGAGCCGGTGCACGGGTCCGCCCCCGACATAGCCAACCGAGGCATTGCGAATCCTATCGCGATGCTTCTTTCGGTCTCGATGATGCTGGAGTGGCTGGGGGAGAGTCGCCGGGACCCCGTCTGCGGGAGGGCGGCGAGTTCGCTGAGGACCGCGGTCAACGCCGCGCTCGAGAGGGGCGTCACCACCCCCGACCTGGGGGGGAAAAACAAGTCTGCGGAGGTTGCCGCGTACATCGCCCGTCAGATTCACGAGGGCCGAAAGAAGGAGTAGGAATCTTCCATCACTGATCAGTCGTCGACAAGTGCGTAGTATCTGTTCCTCCACTTTCTGACCGTGATGGGGACCTGGAAACAGCGGCTGAGGTTCCTGCTGTTCAGGACCTGCTCTATCCTTCCCTTTGCCGTCACCCTCCCTTCCCTAAGGAGGAGCGCGTGGGTGAAGCCCGCGGGGATCTCTTCAATTCGGTGCGTCACGTAAATCATCGTGGGACTTCCGCTCTCGGCGACCCGCGCGATCGTGGAGAGGAACTTCTCCCTCCCCGGGAGGTCTAACCCCGCGCACGGCTCGTCGAGCGCCATCAGCCGAGGCCTCGCCATCAGTGCTCGCGCGATGATGACCCTCTGCCTCTCCCCCTGTGACAGTTTGCCGAACTTCGCACCCTCATACCGGCCGCATCCCACCCTCCTGAGCAAGCGATTGGCGAAGGCCAACTCCTCCGGGGGTGGGTTCTTCCAAAGCTTGATCGAGGCGTATCTACCGCTCACGACGACGTCTATCACCTTCTCTTCCTCCGGTATCCAGTCGCTGATGTAGGAGCTCACAAAACCGATTTTTCTCCTGAGGTCCCTCAGGTCAAAGCTGCCGAAATCCTTTCCGAGCACCGTAGCCCTCCCCGCGCTCGGCCAGCGATACCCGTTGAGTATCCCGAGAAGGGTCGTCTTACCTGCCCCGTTCTGTCCGACCAGGACCCAGTTTTCTCCCTCCTTCACCTCCCAACTCAGGTCTCGTATCACCTTCCTTCCCTCGATGGCCAGGCTGACGTTTGAGAGACCGAGGATCAATCCAGTCAATGGCTCTCGCACTTCAGACGAGGTGGTCGCGATTGAGGGGTTCAGCGGCCGGGATCAATCATGAAACGGCTTCCCTGGGCCACATGATGCTCCTCAGCCTCCTCCCGACCTCCTCAATCTGGTGCTTGTCCAACTCGCCGAGATATTTCTCGAAGGCTCGTGAGCCCTCCCTGCCGTACGCCTCGACCCATTCCTTCGCGAAACTCCCTTTCTGGATCTCGCCCAGGGTCTTCTTCATCGACTTCCTGACCTCCGTGCCGATCACCCGCCCTCCCCTCGTCAGCCCGCCGTACCTCGCGGTCTCGCTCACCCTCCTGTACATCCCCGCTATCCCGTACTTCTGAATGAGGTCGACGATCAGCTTGAGCTCATGAAGGCACTCGAAGTAGGCTATCTCCGGCTGGTAGCCTGCCTCTACCAGCGTCTCAAACGCAGTTCTTACGAGCCTGTCCACCCCTCCGCACAGGTCCGCCTGCTCGCCGAACCAGTCGGTCTCGACCTCCTCCTTGAACGTAGTTTCGATTATGCCCGCCCTCGCGCAGCCCGTTGCCTTCGCCATTCCAAGGATTCTGTTCCACGCTCCCCCGGAAGCATCCCTCTGCACAGCCACCAAGGCCGGCGTCCCAAAGTTCTGAAGGTAGAGCTCCCTCACCCTCTGTCCCGGTGCCTTCGGGGCGAGCATTATCACATCGACCGAGTCCGGAGGGACTATCCATCTCCAGTGAATCGCGGCGCCATGGGAGAAAGAGAGGGCCTTCTCCTTCGTCAGTTTAGGGGCAACGGCCTCCCGGTACACCCTTGATTGTTCCATGTCGGGTATCAGCATGTGCACGATATCCGCGGCCTCTGCGGCATCGGCCACCTCCAGGACCTTGTGACCTTCCTTCGCGGCCACGTCCCAGCTCCTCCCTCCCTTTCTGAGGCCTACGACCACCTTGAGCCCGGAGTCCCTCATATTGC
>VBPP01000250.1:1344-3494 GCA_005877365.1 Nitrososphaerota archaeon | reverse complement strand
CAGGAGAGGGAGGCAAGGATCAAGGCTTTCCTGCCGAGGTACCAGGTGAACGAGGAGCTGATGTCCCGTGCAAAGAGAGATGCGATCTTCGAGCACTGTCTGCCCGCTCACAGGGGGGAGGAGGTCTCGAAGGGCGTGATTGATGGCCCCAACTCCGTCGTCTGGGATGAAGCCGAGAACCGACTCCACACGACGAAGGCGCTTCTCTGCTTCCTGATGCTCGGGAAGGCCGGCGCAGCGTCTCTGCTCAGAGGTCGTTGAACTACTGAGCTGCTTCCTGCCACTCATGCCTAAGGCTTGAGCTGGAAGTTCGGAATCCGAAAAAAATCAGTCCGTCTGAGACGCTTGACGGCTTCAGTCACCCTTGAAGAGAAAGCGCCCGAGGTCTATTTTTCCCCTCGTGATCTTTACGCCCTCCCTTCGAAGGAGTGCCGCCTTGCGTCCCACACCCTCCCTCCCTCCGTATCCTCCGAGTTGACCATCCGACATCACAACTCTGTGGCACGGGACGACTATCGGGTGGGGATTGGCCCGGAGTATCGAGCCAATGGCTCGACTAGCCTTCGGTACCTTGAGCTCCCTCGCCAACGTCCCGTAGGTTGAAACCTTCCCCTCGGGGATCTGCGACACCAATCGATATACCGCCTCTGAGAGAGTTTCATTCTTCAGACCCGGACAGCCTCCAAGCCGTACTGCCTTACAAGACCCACAATTTTATCCTTTTCAGGGCCCAGACCCTTCCAGTCGAGGAGAGCGTACCTGGGGAGCTTGGTGGATTTCTGAAGTATCTGGCCGAAGAGCGCCGAGTCGACCTCTCGAAGCGCATACTTGGGAACAATGGCGGCGAAGGCGAATTCGTCTTCAAGCAGAAGCTTGTTGAACTTCTCTGGATAGTGTGTCCCGCCGAAACCGACCGCGACCTTATCCCAGCTCCGCGCCTCGCGCAGGCTCTGTAGTAGCGCAATGGTTACCGCTTTCGCCGCGTCCCTGTCATTCCAATTCTTCTCGTCCGACCCTATCTCCACGAAGAGAACGGGCTTGTTGAGCGAGGTTGGGCCGTGATGCGTCGCCTCGGCCGTCACTTGGTATCCGCTGACCGCCTCCCCCTGCTTCGTGAGAGAGATCAGGTAGTTCTTCAGGAGGTCTGGGTTGACCCTCGCGATCTCCCTCGGATTCCCTCCCAGCTCTGCCTCGCCGAAGTTTCCGGTCGTGTGAGCAGTGAGAGAGGGAACGCCGGACTTCGCCCTGTGCTTGGATAGGAAGATGTAAGCCTGAGGGTTGAAGTAATCGTCCAGATTGGGCGGTCGGATTATCTCTTCGTCTATCGTCGCGAGCAGGAGCGAATCCTTCTGATGGAGTGCCCTCCCTCTGAAGGCGATCCTCGTCGAAGCGAAGCCCTGATTCTCGACCAGCTCCCTCGCGAGGTTCTGGGACGCCGGGTCCTTCGACGAGGAGACGAGAACTATCGTTGGCGACCCGTGAGGCATCATCCTCCTTCACCCGAGGAGGTCAGGTGGGCTTCCACTTGCCGGCGCTGGTAAGTATGTCCTCGTGCAGCCTAGCGAAGTCCTCCTTCCTGAGCTTCGAGGTGTCCACGAAGCGGAGCTCCCTCCAGGCTGGAGTTTTCTTCACGCTCTCCCTCTTTCCCAGGAAGACGAACTCCAGGTCCCAGTGCGAGTGCTCCCCGTAGACTTCGGAGAAGATCATCGGCTCCTCCAGCTTCTGTTCTTTCAGCTCGAGCTGTTCCTTCAGGATTCTCTTCGCGGCCTCCTGGGGTGACTCACCAACGATGAGGTGACACGCGGGGAGAAGCCACCCGTTCTTGTTCATCTCCACCCTGGGCGGGTCCAGGGCACCGATGTGGTCCCATGGCGCGTCAGGGTTGAGGTGGCCGAGGAGCACCTCCTTCGGGTTTCTAGAGTTCGAGATCACAAGGAAGGCCGAGAGGCAGAACCCACCCTCTGGAATCTCGCTGAGTCTCAGCGGACCCGGCTTGCTTGAGACGCGAAGAAACAGCCGCTCGGTCGCCATTCTTCACCTCGGTCTGGAAGACTGGGCTCATAACTCTTCGGGATACCCCTCCGAGTCATCTTCGAGGCATCCCTTTGGGGGCTCCTGCTTCGGCATTTTTTGGGACCACGGCAAGTACG
>VBPP01000250.1:0-1287 GCA_005877365.1 Nitrososphaerota archaeon | reverse complement strand
GAATTCGTAAGAACATTAGTAGTGCTAGCGGCTTCACATGAAGAATTCAGACTTCCCCCGCCCAATCCACATATCTCGGTTGAAAGCTTGCCTGAAGGCACACTGATAGTGGCAACACTCCAAGACAGAGGGCCGGAAGGAACAGTGAAGTTGTAGGGTGTGGTCGGAATAGGTGAAGACGAAGTACCACGGATATCCTTCTCGGAACAGAATCCAACCACTTGAATTTGTGACTGCAATGGAGTTGGTAAGCAGCACGTTTTTCCGGTCACAGGAGGCAGCCTCCGTCGACTGCGTGGTAACCCGCAATCCTGAAACTGGTGTACCAGCACCATCCGCGATGACTCTGAGATAGATTCCATGAGGGGGAGGAACCAGTACAACACAGCTGACGCTCTCAGTGGTTGAGTTGTTTATGATGACGAAAATCGAGCCGTTGATTGTGGTAAAGCGTTCGGAAATAGAAGAGGAAGGAGTGCCTACCCGTTGAGAAAAGTAACCCAGTGAAGCCGCGACCACTAGGGCGACGATTAGTACAGAGGGCTGCGAGTCCTATGATCCTTCCGTTTGACAAGATAGCCGGCTATCTTGCAGGAGAGCGGCTGATAATTCTACAGGTTAGAACACTAGAGGAACGAGTGGATGCCTCTAAGATGACTCGGAGATACTCCGAAGAGTTGTCACAACCCAAGCAATATAAGCGAGTCCACCAGGTTGACCCCAAAGGGGAACGAGATTGGGGGCGAGGGATTTTTTGAGGTCGATGCAGTCAGTATTCAGGCTCTCAAAGAAGAGCGACCGGGATGAATTCATGCTCTATCTCAAGCTCGTAAGCCTCGGCGTGCTGATAATCGGGATGATCGGATTCCTCATCAAGTTCATCTCTGCAGCGTTTCCAGCGATTTTCGGATAGAAGTCGTGGGCCCTTCTGTCGGATCACACTTACTAATCAGCGGAGCCTTCCAGGGTTGCTAATGCCGTCGGTTGTGGGTGATAGAAGCGGAGACGCGGAAATAAACTCAGAATAACCTCGTATCGGCTGGATGCGCTCAATTTGGGCAGAAGTGACTAATTAGTCCTTCCACTTCGCCGTCTACAGTCGACCCATTCCCACGCCCCAGGACGCCAACACCAATCGCCCAATGCGAGATCCTCTGCAGCTTGTCAAACGAAATCCCTTCTACTGGAGAACGTTGAACGCGTAAGGCGATATCTTCGTGCGGGATGAATAATTGCGCCGACACCAAACAGGACTACTATCCCCAGTATGAGGGATGGATTAGTTGC
>VBPP01000249.1 GCA_005877365.1 Nitrososphaerota archaeon | reverse complement strand
GCCGATAGGGGTAGACGGTCACGTGAAGGCGAAGAAGAGACAGCTCTTCAGCGTCTCAGCCGAGAACGACGGACCACTGCTCTCCCTCCTCCACACGAAGGGATTCAACAACCTCGGTCTGATACCCCTCGTGATTCTTCCTAAGTCTGGCGTCCACTTCAAGCCAGTCAGCGAGGAGAGAAAGTTCTGGATAGCGTGCGAGGACGAGGTCAACCGCCCCTACATCAACATCCCCGGCCGGGACCTCGACAGCTACCGGGCCGAAGCGAGCTACTACGAAAGAGGCGTTCATCCCGTCCTCGCGGCATACTTCCCCCAGTTCAGGAACGCGAGGCCCGAAAGCATGTGGGCGGGTCTGTACGCGTACAATACGGTCGATTACCTTCCTTACGCCTTCAGAGAGGGCAATCTGATCGTGGTTGGTGGGGACAGCGGCAGCGGAATCATGAAAGGGGACGCGCTGGGAAGAATCGTCGACGCGCTCTACAGGGAGGGAACCGACGCCTCCCTCTATGGGGGAGTCGAGTACGGCGTTTCAAAAGTAGGGTTTGAGAGGCGAGACGTGAAAAGGGAAGAATGGGTAATCTAGCTGAGTTCATAGCGATGAAATTCGGGGCATCGTCGGTTCTTCGTGAAAGTTCTGTCTGTTTAGCTGTCTACGGTTCTAGTCGAACTCGCCGCCGCCGCCGCCGCCGTCCTCTCCACCGCCACCACCACCGCCCTTCGGTGGCCCGCCCTTCATCTTCCCTGCGGCGATTACGTCGTCGATACGGAGTATCATGCTCGCTACCTCGCTTGCGGACCTGATTATCTGCTCCTTGACGGCCAGCGGCTCGAAGACCTGCTTCAGGTACATGTCTTTGATCTTCCCTTCGTGGGCATCAATCCCGAACCACTTCCCACCCTCGGCGTGCTTCGCCCTGAACTCCACCTGAGCATCTATGGGGTCCATCCCCGCGTTCTCTGCGAGCGCGACGGGGATCGTCTCGAGCGCTTCGGCAAACTTCTGCGCGGCCAGTTGCTCCCTCCCCGACAACTTCTCTGCCCACTTTAGGACCTGGTATGCAGCCTCCGCCTCCGCGGCGCCGCCGCCCGCAACGACCGCCGGCTTCTCAATGACGTCCTTCGTGACCATGATCGCGTCGTGCAGTGAACGCTCTGCCTCGTCGACTATGCGCTGCGTCCCACCTCGGATTAGCAGTGTCACGGCTTTGGGATTCTTCGCTCCTTCGACGAAGACCCACTTGTCCTCCTCTACTTTCCGCTCCTCTACCGTCGCCGCATAACCGAGGTCCTTCTCCGAGAGGTCCTCGAAGTTGTTCACCACCCGCGCGCCAGTCGCCTTTGCGAGCTTGGTCATGTCGGACTCCTTGGCTCGCCTCACGGCGAGAACGTTTGCCTTCGCCAGGTAGTGCTGTGCGACGTCGTCGATTCCCTTCTGGCAGACGACGACATTCGCCCCGATCGAGGTCACCTTGTCGACCATCCCCTTCAGCATCTTCGTCTCCTCATCGAGGAACTTCTTCATCATAGACGGGTCGGTGATGTTCAGCTTCGCGTCGAACTCAGTCTTCTCTATCTCGAATGGAGCGCTGACGAGGGCTATCTTCGCCTTGTCAACGCGCTTTGGCATCCCCGAGTGGACGACCTCCTTGTCGAGGACGATTCCCTGGACGAGCTTGGTGTCGCCCAATGACCCGCCAGGTTTCTTCTCTACCTTCACATTTTCGATATCTACAACATACTTGGTGTCCTGCTTCTCGGCGACCGCCAGTACGGCGTCGACGACGAGCTCCGCCAAGTCCTGTGCTTCCTTGGAGACGAGCTTCGTCTGCATGCTCGTCCTGGCGACCTTGACGAGCCACTCCCTGCTGTCTGGTGTTATCTTCTCTGCCACCTCCTGCAAGGCGGCGACGGCTTTCTTGGCCGCTTTCATGTAACCGTCCACAATAACTGTCGAGTGGACGTTCTTGTCGAGAAGCTCTTCCGCCTTCTCGAGGAGCGCTCCTGCCAGCACCACTGCCGAGGTTGTGCCGTCTCCGACCTCGTTATCTGTCGTCTTAGAGACCTCGACGAGCATCTTTGCTGCGGGATGCTGCACATCTATCTCCTTGAGCATAGTCGCACCATCATTCGTGATTGTAACGTCGCCGAGGGAGTCGACGAGCATCTTGTCCATCCCTCTCGGTCCGAGGGATGTCTTCACTATCTCCGCGATGAGCTTCGCGGCCGCAATGTTGTTCCTCTGGGCTTCCTTTCCCCTATTCTGGCTGCTTCCTTCCTTGAGAATGAGAACTGTTTGACCTGAAGATGTGACTGCTGGAATTGCCATCGTTGTTGACATAATCCGTATTCACCTTCCGGTATACAACTTCCGTTTGTATATAAGATTTTCTTGCGGCAGAGGGGGAGGGTCCCGTGGCCTCGAACCCGCGGAGAAGGCACACACGCTGAACCAACTTGTCGGCTGAACCCCAGCAACTCATCACCCTAGTTGTCTTCGCCGT
>VBPP01000248.1 GCA_005877365.1 Nitrososphaerota archaeon | reverse complement strand
GTTTCGTCGCGCTAATCGTCGTCGTGGCTACCTGGTACGGGACGCTGGGCCAAGCAGACCTAATCGCCTTTCTCGTTGTTGGTGCTGACCCTGCGCTCCTCTCCCTGACTCTTACTCTTGGGGCAGCGGCGATTGCACTGGCCACACATGTCGGCTACCTGTATCTTAAGGGCCAGATTGGAAGGAGCCTTGAGATACCAGTCAGCCAGTTTGAGAAAGAGTGGAAGTGGATCCCGAAGGCCGTAATCTCCGCCGGGGTTAGGACTGAGATCGGACGCGACGTTAACAAGGCTCGAGAGGAGGCCCTCGCGAAGGCGGGGGAGGGCTCGAAGGTTGAGGTGAAGTACGGCGTGCCGACGGTCGCATACCTGGGCCTCGGCTACTTCGCCTTCCTCATCTACGGGCTCATCTCTAACTTCCAGCTCTTTCTCACCTTTCCTTAGAGACGTAAATAGACGCGATTTTCCCGAACGCCCCGCTTGACCTTCATCGTCCTCGAGGGGTTCTCGGGGACAGGGAAGACGACGCTCGCGAAGACGCTCGAGCGAAGGGGATGGAAGAGGCTCGCCGAGTCGGCCCACGCTGTCTCGAGCGAGATTCCCGTCGGAGAGAGGGCGGACACTTTCTCCGATTACAGCCTGGTGGGGGCGACGATGCAGTACGCCTCGATCATCGCGATGTCACGTCGCGAGAGGGACATCGTCGCAGAGGGCTACTTCCTCTCGGACCTGGCTTACGCTCTGATAAGGTATGACCTGAGGAAGAGCGCGGCCTTCCCGCATCTCCTAGAGATGGTCAGGAAGATACTGCGCGAACGCGTTCTTCGGCCCGACCTGTACCTGCTACTGCGGGCGCATTCGACTACAATTCGCAGAAGGCAGGAGGAGAAAAACGAAAGGGAGAAGAACGTCAGCAAATTTTTCAGGGAGCGATACTACTCATCGATTGAGTACATCCACGGAGAGCTTGGTCAGAGGAACCTAGAGATTGTGAATACGGACAGCGACCCCGATAGGACTCTGGCTAGGATCGTGGTGAAGCTGAAAAGTCACGGGTTCGACGTGTCATCAAGTTGATGGAGACCATAGCATGGTAGATTGGGAGGGCCTGCTCAAGGAGGCCTCCAAGCGCGTCCAGACGGTGGCCTCGCGGCACTCTGTCTCGGAAGATCGGCTGCGAGTCGTCGGCGTCGGGGCCTCGGGGGACAAGACGCTCGTCGTAGACAGGGACGCAGAGTCTGCAGCTATGGAGATTCTCCTTCAGGCGGGAGACGTGCGAATAGTTAGCGAAGAGAGGGGAGAGGTCGGGAGTAGAAGGTCTCGCTGGACTGTCTTGCTGGACCCTATAGACGGGTCTGCAAACTTTGAGAGGGCGATCCCCTTCTACTGCACCTCTCTCGCCGTCACTGAGGGCGGACGACTGAGTAAGACGAAACACGCCCTGGTTAGGAACCTTGTCAGCGGAGACGTGTACTATGCCGAGGTGGGGGCTGGCGCCGAGAAGAACGGCAAGAAGATTACGTCCTCCGCGGTCACAGAACTTCAAAACTCGGTAGCCGCGATCGACTTTTCCAGGGCGCCGAGGGGCGTGGTCGAGAGGCTCGTTCCTCTTGTGGTCTCGGTCAAGAGGCAGCTTCACTTCGGGGCGAACGCTCTCGAGCTCTGCCTGCTGGCAGAGGGGAAGGTCGACCTGTTTGTGGACCTTCGAGGTAGGATGAGAGTCACCGACCTCGCGGGGGGAAGGGTGATCGCGGAGGAGGCGGGCGCGACCCTCACAACGGGAGAAGGGAAGGAGCTAGACGCTGCTCTAAACCTCGAGGAGCGTCTTGATGTACTCGCCGCCGCGAACGCTGGATTGCACGCTAGGCTGCTTGCGCGCCTGGGCTGAGCCGGTGTCGAGGGTGGATCGCATCTATTCGCACCCGCCGATGGCCCATACCTTCCCATTCGAGGAGGAATCATCGAGGCTGATGAGGAGGAGCGAGCCAGCGAGCGAGGCAGGACCGCCCACTATTGGTCTCCTCATTCCAAGAAATAGCGTTTGAATTCCTTGATGCCCCCAAATTGATAGTCGGGACGGATTTCGGATTCCTTTCTTTGCGAGATCAGGGCGACTGCGACCCCAACCTCCGCTGCAGACCTGGCGTCATTCAGCCTGTCTCCGACGAAGAGCACTTCGTCTCTCTTCGCACCGAGTCGGCTCATCGCCATTCGCAACTGCTGCGAGCGCTCCAGGGAATCCTCGCGTGTGAAGCGGATGGGGAGGAGCCTAGTAAGCCCGAACTTCCTGAGGATCCCTCCGCTAGCCCTCTTCCCCTGCATTGTAACAAGAGAGAGACTGGCGCCCCTGGATAGCTTCGAGAGGGTTTCCTCGACCCCCTCGATGAGTGAAGAGGCGGCGAGAGCCGCGATCTCTCTCTTATCTATCAGCGCGAAGACCCTCTTCCTGGCTTCCGGCCTCTCGGCCAGAAATTTCTGCAGAGATCCGAAGAGGGGGGAGAAAGCATCCTCGGTCTTGAACTCCGCCCTCAGGTCATCTCTCACCGACTGCCAGTCGACAGGAATCCTGACGAGTGTCCCGTCGAGGTCGAAGATCAAGACGCTGTATCTCGCGGACTTTAGAGCACTCTCTCCTTCCAGCCGTCCTCCCTCCAGAGCAGGACTCCCGAATCGATATTCCTGATCATATAGTATCCCGATGGAATCAAGTTGTGGGCCGGGATGCCTCCCCTCAACTTCCCCTTCATCCCCAGGGTGACGTAAAGCTCGGCGAGGTTCGAGTACCAGGGGAGTTTCAAGTGTCTTATCGCCACGTATCCCCAGAGCGGCATCGTCGAGTG
>VBPP01000247.1 GCA_005877365.1 Nitrososphaerota archaeon | reverse complement strand
CTTGTCATGGTCCTGCTAGCGAGTGGGACGGCCCGAGAGGCGAGAACAAAGTCGAAGGCGACCAACGGTGCAAGCGACAGCATCTGTGTCAGCGTCATCAGGTTGACGCCGAAGAATACGACGGCGATGTCGTTGAATACGTCGAGAAAGGTCACGATGGGTAGTAGCAGAGCGGAAAAATCCAGCCCGAGCTTGACGAACCCCCCAAACCCCATCAGGCCTTCCGCCCGCTGACTCTTTGCAACTCGAAAGATAGCCACGTAAATCAGTACGATGACGGCGAAGTTCCAGATAGGGGCAAGATTTCCAAGCAAGGCGATTGATGATCTTGTTACGGGGTTCGCCTCTACTATCGCCCCTGCGCCGGCGTAGCGAATCGTGAGCGCCAACGCCACAAAGTTGAAGATGATGGAGGCTGACATCAGGACAAGTAGATGCCGTCTACCAAGCATCAGCCATTCACTCGCCGCTTTCGTATATAAAACGCCTAGAATAATCATAGGTCTCAGTCGGATGGCTAAATTTAGAGGGACTTCCGAAATTTCAATTGCCAGAAACCGGAAGGAGGAGGGTGGTCCGGGGAAGGAGGAGAGGGTTGGCCTAGGTTGGAAAGATTACCTCGCCCTCGCGATCGCTTCGCTTGAGACTGTACTACTGCCCCTCGTCCTGTTGGTCGTCGTCATTCTGGCGCTCGTTCTCCTCCTGAGATGAGGCCCCGCTCGAGGTCGGAGCGTTTCATGCTCGGGAAGTCGATGTCATAGTGACACTCGATCCAGTGGGATGGAGCGATCTCGACGAGGGGAGGCGTTTCTCTTCTGCACTTCTCAGTGGCGTAAGGGCAGCGAGTGTTGAATCTGCAACCCGGTGGAATGTTGACGGGGCTGGGGACGTCTCCCTCGAGAGCGGCCAGCTCCGTCCTCCTCGAAGGGTCTGGTATGGGAACCGCGGAGACGAGGGCGCTGGTGTAGGGGTGTTTCGGCTCGCTGTAGATCTTCTCTGTCTCCGCGATTTCCACCATCCTTCCCAGGTACATCACAGCCGTCCTGTGAGAAACCTGTCGTATCACCGCAAGGTTGTGCGAGATGAAGAGGTACGTGAGCCCAAACTCCCTTTGTAGGGACTTCAAGAGATTGAGGATCTGGGCTTGGACCGAGACGTCTAGGGAGGAGGTCGGTTCGTCCAGGACGAGAAAATCGGGGTTGGTCACGAGCGCCCTCGCTACCGCGATCCTCTGCCTCTGTCCTCCGCTGAACTCGTGGGGAAACCTGAGGAGGTGGTCGGGGTTCAGCCCCACCTTCTCGATCAGGTTCTCTGCCGCCTCCTCGCTCTCCCTCCTGCTGGTCACAAGCCCGTGAACCCCCATCACCTCGGTTAGGCATGAGCGAACCGTCTGGCGCGGGTCGAGAGATGCGTATGGGTCCTGAAAGACTATCTGCATCCTCCTTCGAAGCCTCATCGCCTTCCTTCCCGAGAGGTCCGTCACGTCACTCCCGTCAAAGATTATCTTTCCCTTCGTCGGCTTGATAAGCTTCAGGATGGTCTTTGCCAGGGTTGTCTTGCCGCAGCCGGACTCCCCCACGACGCCGAGAGTCTCCCCCTTCATCACCGAGAGAGAGACCCCGTCGACGGCCCTTAGTTGTCCAACGGTCTTCCCGAGCAGCCCGCCCTTGATCGGGAACCACTTATGGAGGTCCTGTACAGTCAGCAGGTCTCCGTCTCTCCCCTTCATTCATCAACCTCCGTAGAGGAGGCAGGCGACCAAGTGTCCCGGCGATACCTCGACAAGGGGAGGGGCCACCTTCGGGCACCTGTCGAAGGCGAAGGGACACCTAGGATGAAAGCGGCACCCGGTCGGTGGAAAGAGGAGGTCGGGGACCGAACCAGCGATTGACTTCAACTCAGACCTTGAGTCAGGCCTCGGGATGGCCTCGAGGAGGCCCTTCGTGTAGGGGTGGAGGGGGTTCGCGAAGAGTTCTTTCACTTCAGCGACCTCCACGATGTTTCCCGCGTACATGACGGCCGCACGGTCGCAGAGTTCAGCGACCACGGCGAGGTCGTGAGTGATGAGTACTACAGACGCATCAATCTTCTCCTTCAGCTCCTTCAGCAGCCTGAGAATCTGCGCCTGAACGGTCACGTCGAGCGCGGTTGTGATCTCGTCCGCGAGGAGGAGCTTCGGCCTCCGCGCGAGAGCCATCGCAATGATCGCCCTCTGCCTCATCCCTCCAGAAAGCTCGAAGGGGTACATCTTGAAGACGCGGGCAGCGTCAGGCAGCTTCACCATTCTCAGGTAGGAGAGCGCCAGCAGCTTCGCGAGCCTCTTCACCTCCCCCCTCCTCATCCTCGAAGAAGGTGTGATAGAGCGGAGTCTCCTCCCCTCCTTCTCCAGTGCCGGGGAGAGGGGTTTCCCCTGTACCCTACCCTCGAAATCCTTCAGGCCTGCGCTGACGAGTTCAACTTGGAACCTTCTCCTGTCGCTCGTCAGTATCTCTGTTATCTGCGCGCCGATGTTGATCACGGGATTCAGATATGTGGCCGGGTCCTGGAAGACTATCGCTATCTCGCCCAGCCTGGCCAGCCTCATTTCCTCTTTCGTGAGCCGGAGAAGGTCCCTCCCCTCGAGCAAGATCTCGCCGCTCACCACCTCGGCGTTCTGAGGAAGGAGGCCGACGATCGAGAGAGCCGTCACTGACTTCCCGCATCCGCTCTCCCCGACGAGACCGAGAATCTCCCCCCTCTTGACCGTGAGTTCCACTCCGTTCAGGGCCTTGACGTCACCCGCATAGGTGTGGAAGTCCACTCTGAGGTCCTTCACCTCAAGGACCGCATCCTTCGTGACGAGGGCCCGGGACATCACGGCCATCGACCTATCTCCTCAGCCTCGGGTCGAAGATATCCCTGATCCCGTCTCCGAGGAGGTTAAACCCGAGAGAGACTATGAAGATTGTCAGACCGGGGAAGATGATCAGCCAGGGGGCGGTGAAGACAAACTCGATGCCCTGGTTGACCAGGTTTCCGAGTTCGGGGATGAGAGG
>VBPP01000246.1 GCA_005877365.1 Nitrososphaerota archaeon | reverse complement strand
ATCTTGGCCATCTCGAGCTCCTCGGAAGACGGCTGACTCGCTTCGAAGCGGCACCCACCCGACTCTTCTAGAACCGCCTTTATCTCTAGCCGAAAAATCTCGTACGTAACCCAGGTATTCGCCACCTTCATTGGGTTGCTCCTGACGTACTTCTTCTCCGCCACTTCTCTCACAGGGGTCGTCACCCTCGCGACCTCCTCGAGGTCTGCGCTCGAGAGAAGAGTCCCGTGGCAGAGAAGGCCAGAGTTAGAGACGTACGCGGCCATCCCGCACGCCTTCCCCACCTCGTTGACGATCCTGTTCGGGGGGTCGAACCTGCTCTCTACTCCGCAGTTCCTGAGCGCTCTGACCACTACTGAGGACGCGAGGCGGAAGACGCCCCTAGGGTCACGTTCAAACGCCAGGCCATTATTATTATCGAACCAGGCCGGGATGAAGAGGGACCAGTTGATGTTTCCCGGTCCGTTGTAGACCGCCCCGCCCGCCGTGAACCGCCTGACGACCGGGATCCGCTTCTTCGCGCAGTAGGCGAGGTCGGTTTCAAGCCTCGCGAGCTGGGCCCTCCCAATGATGACGGATAGGCTGTTCCGCCAGACCCGAGCGGTCACTCTCTTCAGCCCCCGAAAGATTGCCTCCTCGAGTGCGAAGTCTGCGTACGGGTCCTCGCAACTCGCGCTAAGAAACCTCCCTTGCAACAACGACACCCAACCAAACGGGCGGTGCGTTAAGAGTTTTGAATGGCCGACGCAAGGCGGGGACGACGACGCCTCTTTGCCCTTCAGATTTCTCGATAACGTCGCTATCGCTGACGTCGCCTTCGAGGCGAGGGGGAGAACGCTCCCTGCCCTCTTCGAGAGCTGCGCGAGGGCCCTGACAGAGGTAATGGTCGACAGGAGAAGCGTCAGACCAAGGAGGGTGGAGAGGATTACCCTGACATCTGATAGCACCGAGAACCTCCTCTACGACTTTCTGACAGACCTCATAATCAGGAAGGATGTCGAATCTATCCTCTTCAAAGAGTTCCTGGTCTCCCTCGACAAGTCAGGAAGGAAACTGAAGTGCGTGGCGAGAGGTGAGTTGATCGACAGGAAGAGGCATCGTCTGAGAAACGACGTAAAGGCGGTGACAACGCACCTCTTCGGAATCAAGAGGTCCGATAAGGGGTTCTCAGCAACCGTCGTCCTCGACATCTAGCTCCGGCGCCAAAGACTTATAGTCGCGGACGCCGTCGCACCAGCAGGGATGGTTCTTGCTTAGCAACGTCGCCATGAAACAGGTTTCCGACGTCCTGTGGGAGATTCCACCGAGCTACAAGCCGGGGATGAGGGTTCCTGCACGGATCTACGCAAACCGGGAGCTCCTCGAGGCGATGGACAGGATCGTCTTCGAGCAGGTCACCAACGTCGCCTGCCTACCCGGGATAATTCGTTACTCTTACGCGATGGCGGACGCGCACTGGGGGTACGGCTTCCCGATCGGCGGGGTCGCGGCCTTCGACGTAGAGAAGGGCGTCATCTCTCCCGGGGGGATAGGTTTCGATATCAATTGTGGGATGCGCCTACTCAGGACGAACCTGAGGTTCGGCGAGGTGAAGTCGAAGGTACGGGAGCTAGTCGACCTCCTGTTCCAGCTCGTTCCCGCGGGTGTCGGGGTAAAGGGAACCCAGCGGTTTGCAGAGACTCAGTTCGAGGAGATAACTAAATGGGGTGTGAAGTGGTGCGCCGAGCACGACCTTGCGTGGGAGGATGACCCCAGCCACGTCGAGGAGGGAGGGTACATCAAAGGCGCCGAGCCCAGCAAGGTGAGCGGGCAGGCGAAAAGCCGCGGCATCAGCCAGTTCGGAACTCTGGGGTCGGGGAATCACTACCTCGAGATTCAGGTAGTGGACCCAGCCCGGCACTTCGACCCGGTTCTTGCTCAGCACTTCGGGATCGTCCATGAAGACCAGGTCGTCGTAATGATCCACTGCGGAAGCAGGGGCTTCGGGCACCAGATTGCGACAGATTATGTCAGGAACTTCGAAGGCGGGATGAAGAGAGCGGGAATCCAGGTGAGGGATAGGGAGCTCGCATCCCTCCCCTTCAACTCCAGAGAAGGGCAGGACTACTACGGAGCGATGGCGTGCGCCGCGAACTTCGCTTTCGTCAACCGCCAGGTAATCGTTCAGAAGATTAGGGAGGCGTTCGGGCGGGTCTTCCACAGGGACCCCGAGGCGCTGGATATGCACCTCGTCTACGACGTCTGCCACAACATCGCAAAGGTCGAGAGGCACACCTACGACGGCAGCACAGTCGAGGCGATCGTCCACAGGAAGGGGGCGACGAGGAGCTTCGGCCCCGGCCACCCCGACATCCCTCCCCCTTACAGGAGCGTCGGGCAACCGGTGATAATCGGAGGCTCGATGGAAACGGGCTCCTACCTTTTGGTGGGGACTCAGAGGGCGATGGAGGAGACTTTCGGCTCGACCGCCCACGGCTCGGGTAGGACGATGTCCCGGACGGCAGCGAAGAAGAGCATCAGGGGACACGACCTTCAGAGGAAGATGCAGGAGAAGGGGATCTACGTCAAGGCAGCAACGATGGACGGCCTAGCAGAGGAGGCTGGGATGGCCTACAAGGACATATCCCAGGTCGTGGAGACGATGGACCGCGCAGGGATTTCGAAGAAGGTCGTCGCCCTCAGGCCGATCGGGAACGTGAAGGGTTAATCCGCTAGCTGATGTACCCCGGTTGGGGCTCCCTCTTTTCCGGCCCGGCCTGCTCTCTCCCCTGTTCCGTCATCTTCTGAAGCTGGCTTATCACGTTCTGGGTCTCCTCCGCCCTAGCCTTCAGGCTCGAAACATCTATCGTCAGCTTGAGCAACTTCGAGAGCGCCTCGAGAACCGACTGGGAAGCTCCTGCGTCTATCACGTATCCTGAGGTCTCACCCAGCAGGCAGATTCCCTCCATCCCGTTGAGAGCCGCCATCCCGACCATCAGCCCGTTCATCCCCGTTATCCCCCCCTCCTTCATCAGTAGCACCCCGCTCTTCGTGAGGG
>VBPP01000245.1 GCA_005877365.1 Nitrososphaerota archaeon | reverse complement strand
CCTCTGGGAGATGACCTGCCCCCGGTAGTTTTGGAGATAGGAGAAGACGTTATCTCCGACCGCCGCCGCGACGAGGAGTCCTATCACTATCGGGAGCAAGGAGAGGTTTGATTTGGAAATGACCCAATCAATGAGCAGGATGCCCCAAATCCAGGGTCCCGCCAGAGAGATCACCGAGCCCATCAGGACTGAGAACAGCACAACGAAAACCGCCTTCCACTGGCCGTACAGATAGGAGAGAATCCTTAACTTCGGATGGGGATCGGACGGAGTCGCCGGGCTTTCTCCAGTCACTAAAGTGGGCTGATTGTGCCTACTCCGTAATTTCCTCCAGACAGACAACGTGACGGCCCAGTAGGCAGTGCTGACGAGAATGAAGCCCAGAATCCCCTCTCCGGTCGAGTACCAACTGAAGAGACCCCATCGGATCAGGTAGGTTAGGATCGAACCCGGAATCTCCTGCGCGGTCGAAAGCCAGCCTAACCGTGGTAGCAGGAAAGTGGAGACAATCCCTATTCCCCAGGGAACGGCTGATACAACAATTACGCCCCTTCGACCTCTGCTGACTGAGACCCGCACCATGGAAACCAGATCCCAGAAAGATACAGTCCGCTCGACAAAAATACCTGATAGAACAATCTTAGAGAGCTAAGATAGCGAAGATGAATCGAAGCTCGCATCACGTCCCCCCACACGGACCGCACCAGCCTGGGAGACAGTAGTCAGCCTCGACGGGGTTAAGAGCGAGTCGCTCAAAGGAATCTCGGATATAGAACCGATACTGACGGATCGGCGTGAAGTACTTCAGAATCGAGCGAGCGAGGCTTTTCACCGAACCGTCGAGAAAAGATTATGCCCCTCCGGTACGCGAGAAGTTCGATGCCGGAGCAGTGGTGCTACTGCGGTTCAAAGATGACAGAGATTCAGGTCTGCAAGTACCAGTGCAAGAACTGCGGGATGCTCTGGGACTGCGAGGACGTTCTCGGGCTTCCTCTCTAGGCGAACAACTTCTCGATCGCCTGCTCAAGCTTCTGTGCGTTCGGCATGTACTCCCTTTCAAGCGGAGGCGCGAAAGGGACGGGGATATCTGGCGAGCAGACTCTCACAAGAGGAGCCTTGAGGTAGTCAATCGCCTCCTCGTAGACGGTCGCGCCGATTTCCGCCCCCACACCCCCGGTCTTCATGTCGTCCGACGCGACAACGAGCCTACCCGTCTTCTTCACCGAATCGACGATCGTTTTCTTGTCGAGGGGTTGAATCGTCCTCGGGTCGACCACCTCCACCTCTATTCCCTTCGACGAGGCGAGCGACTCCGCTGCGGCAAGCGCTTCCTGAACCATCCTCGAGATTGCGACCACGGTGATATCCTTCCCTCCCCGCTTGACCTCGGCCCGGCCGAACGGTACTTCGTAGTAGCCTTCGGGCACCTCCCCCTTGCTCTTGTAGAGCATCGCGCCCTCCACGAATAGGACCGGGCCCCTCTCCTTCAGGGCGGCGTTGAGGAGCCCCTTGGCATCATAAGGCGTTGACGGGACCGCGACCTTGAGGCCTGGCGCTTGGAGGAACCACGCAGGAAGGAATCCGGAGTGCTGCGCTCCGTGGGCCCTCCCGAGGCTGTACTGGGTTCTGAGGATCATGCCAGCCTCCAATTGCCCCCCTGAGAAATAGTGCAGCTTCGCAGCGTGCGTGACGAGTTGGTCCATCGAGAGCGGCATGAAGTCCATGTACATGATTTCTGCGACTGGTTTGAGGCCCAAAAGAGAGGCGCCCACCGCCGCCCCCACTATCGCCGCCTCGGAAATCGGCGTGTCCATCACCCTCTCAGGACCAAATTTTTGGAGTAATCCACTCGTTACCTTGAATGCTCCGCCGTACGCGCCGATGTCCTCACCCATCAGGAAGACCTTCTTCTCCCTCTCCATCGCCTCTCGCAGTGCCTCGTTGATTGCCTCGAGGTATGTAATCTCTCTCAATCCCTCTCGCCCCTCGGATATACGAGCCCCTCAAGGGATGAGAATTCGGGCACTGGACTCGACCTGGCCTTCTTGATCGCTTCATCGAGCTCACCCTCCAACTCGCCCTTCAGTTTCTCGGCTTCCCCGCTCTTCACCACGCCTTCCTTCTGCAACAATCCCTCGAACAGCTTCACCGGGTCCTTGTCAGACCAACGCTCAACTTCCTCGCGTGTCCTGTATTCCGCCTTATCGTAGATACCGTGCCCCTTCATCCGCCAGCTCCTGCACTCGACGAAAGAAGGCCCTTCGCCCCTCCTGCAGATCTCTGCGGCGTCGAGGACTGCCTTGTAGACTGATGTCGGGTCATTACCGTCGGCGACGAATGTCGAGATGTTGTACGCAGCAGCCCTCTCGGCTATCGACTTTGACGATATCCCCTTGGACTGCGGGAGAGACATGGCATAGAGGTTGTTCTCGCAGATGAATATCACCGGGACCTTCCAGACGGCCGCGAGGTTGATTCCCTCGTTGAAGGCTCCCGAGTTCACCGCACCGTCGCCGAAGAAGGAT
>VBPP01000244.1:2767-5537 GCA_005877365.1 Nitrososphaerota archaeon | reverse complement strand
AACTGGTTAGTCGAGAGTTCGGTCGGCAGATTGAAGTCGAAGACCGCGAACTCCGGCTTCAGCCCTGTGGTCGTGAAGTCCGAGACCAGGTGGTGGAGGCTTAGCCATGCGGATTTTTTCATCCCTATCGCGGGTATCATCGACATCGGGTCGGACGTCAGGATGAGAGATTTTCCCGCCCCGATTGATACGACTGCGTTATCGAACCCGCCTCTGGGTCCCACCTTCACCGCTGGATTTGGGCTACCGAGGTTGCGGAAGACAACATCAGAGAGGAGTTGGGGCTCGAGCTTGCCGAATCGCTCCTTCGTCAACTTTCTTCGCCTCATCGCGCAACCGTTGGAAGCCAAGCAGACCGAGGGCGGGCTTTCGCCTCATTATTATGACGAGCGCCAAGCCGATCACCTCCTGAAGCCGGGCGATGTTTGGGAGCTCGAAGGCATTGGCGTCTGGTTGACCCCGTTTCCGAAGAGGAAATAGTCGTGCAAGGCCAATCAGGGGTTGAAGGTGGAGTTCCGTGGTCTGTCGTTGCAACCATCCTCTCTCGAGTTTTTCTCACAGTTCGAGCGTTGTGGAGGTGATCGTCTTAGATGTACATTTTCAGAATGCCCCTCTTCACCAAGACATAAATTATGACAGAGCTTATGAAGAATTCTGGCACCAGGTAACTGGCGTTGTAGACTGCAGAGTAAAGAACGGGGCTCTCTCCCTGAGGGGCAAAGCTCGCGAAGAAGACAACTCCCGATAAGAAATGAGCCACGAAACGACCGAAGATTCCTAGACCGCTACCAGCGATCGGCTTGTTCCTCAGCAAACCAGCCATGCCTAACGCACCGAATGCGATAGGGTAATCGAGGAGAACCTGGACTGGATTGTAGATGAATGGCTCGAGGTAGAGTATGACCAATCCATAAACTATGCCGGCTGTAACTCCTATCCTCGCGCCCCTTCTCAGGGAGAGAAGGAGGAGAGGCGTCATAGAACCGAATGTAACGGAGCCTCCCTCCGGAAAGGTGAAGATACGAGTGAAGTAGAGGACAGTCGAGAGCGCGACCATCACAATCGATTCAGCGAAGATTCTCAGGTTGCGATCCTTCTCTGCCTGCCCTTCTGTACTTGCCAAACCCTACTAGTCTGCGGTGGGAGGCTTATAAGCAGGTCCATAACCGACTTATCAGATGCATCCGCCTTGTGAAATCATGACGGAAGCCTTCCTTCCCTCGATGAGGGCACTTGTCGCGAGGCGGCTGAGTGAAGAGGGAGACTCCCAGGGCAAGATATCACGACTCCTCGGAATAACTCA
This sequence comes from Nitrososphaerota archaeon, assembly GCA_005877365.1. Lineage (GTDB taxonomy): Archaea > Thermoproteota > Nitrososphaeria > Nitrososphaerales > Gagatemarchaeaceae > TA-13. The sequence continues at coordinate 4,234 of VBPP01000244.1, read as the reverse complement.
GGCCTCGGTCAGCAACTACCTCTCTGCCGACCTTCATGAGGTCTACTCGAAACTCTCTTCCATCGGGATAACGCCCGAGGAGGGAGAGAGGTACGGCTCTCTCCTCGCCGAGGATGTGAAAAAAAACCCCGTCTACGCGGTCTCGACCCTCTATTCAATCTGGAGCAACCTTCTGGGGAAGGGAATCCTCTGCGGCTTCCACCGGGAGGGCTACCCGTTCCTCGCCGAGTGCGACGTCTGTGTCAAGATGTTTGGTCCGAGCAGGTCGCTGCCCATAGGCGGACGGGACCAAGTTTCGCGGGCAGTCGCGCTCCTGGAGTCTTCTCGCTCCTTCGTCCTCATAATGCCAGAAGTCTCTGTAAATATCGCATACGCTGAGGGAGAGGCGAGCTCACCGGAGGAGGTAATCGCGATTCCAGGAAGAATCGTGAAAGTCGGGAGCTACGCGAGGTCGCTCTCTCGACCTGAATACGGGGCATCGTCTCACCTCGCGAGGGTTCTGATACAAGTCAGGGCGAGAAGAAAGGACGTTCGCACCGCGATGAACCTAAGGTTCGACAGTCGCGTAGCGGCGGTCATCAGACGCCTCCGATTGAAGATTCTCAGGACGGGTGGGGAGTATCCTAGTGATGTTGAAGACCCCATCGTCGAAGGAATGAAGAGAAGAGTGGCGACATCAAAGGAATACGATGCAATCATCGATATTGGTGGGCTAGGTGTAGAGCCGAGCCTCTACCTCCTCGGGAGCGACCCAGTGAAACTCGCGGAACTAGCAATCAAGATGTCGCGGGAGTACTCGGCGAGTTAGTCAGACAGGGACCTCGACCCTCTTCCCCTCCATCTCTGACCTGTCCACGCAGGCCTTCACAAATGCTCGGTAGACAGGCTCGGGCCTCTCGGGTCTGCTGATGTACTCGGGGTGGAACTGAGTTCCCATGTAGAAGGGGTGTTCTTCGAGCTCGAAGATCTCCGCCCTCCTCCCTCCGTCGCTGAACGCGGAGTAGCGCAACCCCTTCTCCTCCAGCCGCGGAAGGTACGCCTGGTTCAGCTCGTATCTGTGCCTGTGCCTCTCTCTTATCTTCTCCGAACCGTATATCTCGTAAGCCCTGCTCGGCCTCTTGATGTACACATCATGCCCTCCGAGCCGCATCGTCCCGCCGAGCTCCGACACTTCCCTCTGCTCTGGGAGAAGGTCAATCACGGGGTCGGGGGTCTCGGGGTCGATCTCCGTGCTGTTCGCGCTCTTCAGGCCGAGGGCGCTTCTCGCGAAGGAGACGGTCGCGAGCTGGAAGCCGAAGCAGAGTCCCAGAAATGGTAACTCCTTCTCTCGAGCGTAGTTCGCGGTGGAAATTTTCCCCTCACTTCCCCTGCTCCCGAAGCCCTGGGGGATGACCACCCCGTCGAAGGAGTCGAGGAGTTTCAACTTCGCGTGTTCCCTCTCGACCTCTTCGGCTTCTATCCAGGTTA
>VBPP01000244.1:0-2743 GCA_005877365.1 Nitrososphaerota archaeon | reverse complement strand
ACCTCGTTCCACCTTCTCGTGTTCAGCTTTGCTCCCCTGAACCTGAGCTGCCTCTGGACCGCCTTCATCAGACCCTCCTCCTCCAGCGTTTGAGGCACAAGATAGATCGACGGGACGTCGGGATTCGAGATAACGTTCTCGACCGGGACACTCGCGAAGAGAGATATCTTCTCCTTCGCCTCGCTGGGGAGCCTCTTCGTCCCCCTGACCACAATCACGTCTGGCTGTAGTCCGATTCTGCGCATCTCCTGCACACTGTGTTGCGTCGGTTTCGTCTTCATCTCTCCGACCACGGCCAGCTCCGGAGCGAGACTGACATGCAAGAAGAGCGTCTTCGACGTTCCTTCCTCCATTCTCATCTGTCTGAACGCCTCGAGAAATGGAAGACTCTCGATATCCCCCACGGTCCCCCCGCACTCCACGACGAGGACGTCGAGGCCCTTCGCCTTCGCGAGTCCCCTTATCCTCCTCTTGATTTCATCGGTGATGTGAGGTATGATCTGCACCGACTTCCCGAGGAACCTCCCTCTCCTCTCTTCCTCGATCACCTCCTTGTATATTGTGCAAGGGAGGTGGAGTGTAATTAAGCATTTTGAACTGTTCGGTGACATTGTATACACAAGGCGAGTCAGCCCATTCTAGGTAGGTAATGGTCCACTGAACCTAGAGGTGTGCCTTGTTCGCCTACGCCACCTATCATCGTCGCCTGGCATTAGACTAACGTCCGCATCCACTGGGTGCGATGAATTGCTCCAGGATCCTAAGAAAGGCTGTCTGGCTGCCCTGGTCAGCTGGAGACCTCTCGGCTCAGGGTTATCGCACCGTGCCCGGCTCGGCCTGAACCCAACAAAATTTGCCGGCCACTCCCCAAGCAACTCGCCATTATGAAGAATCAGGTATAAAACAACCGAGAACCTGCAATAGTTATTATCGGTGTGGCTAACGTCGCAGAACGCCCCGAATAGTTTAATATCCCCGTAGCGTGATGCTTATTAACGGGCTAGGTGAACCATGATTATGGCCACTAGCAAGCTCTTGGCCCCAGTGGTCATAGTCATGGTACTCCTCGTGGTCGGGACGGGTGCGGGCCTGTATCTCACAAGGGGTCCGGGATCGAACATCAACTCAACATCCAGCGGAGGCCCGAGCAAGGTGGTACAAGTCGTCGCTGGCGAGAACTTCTGGGGCAGCCTCGCGTCTGAGCTCGGCGGGACGCATGTCAAGGTGTTGAGTATTGTCTCTGACCCTAATGCCGACCCCCACCAATACGAATCCAGTAGTGCGAATGCTCAGGCTGTCGCTAATGCGAACCTTGTGATTGTCAACGGTGCCGGATACGACGATTGGCTTCTACGGCTTCTTTCAGCAAGCAATAATCCTGCCCAAACTGTCTTGAACGTGCAGAAACTGATTGGCCAACCAGTCGCCACAAACCCACATTTCTGGTACAGTCCCTACTACGTGAATGATACCGTGAAGGCCATGTACAATGACCTTGTTTCCATCGATTCGGGCAACGTCGCGTATTACAAGCAGCAGTACGCCACTCTTAACGCATCGCTCGGAGTATACAACGCCATGATTCACAAGATCGCCCAGCAATTCTCAGGTGCCCCAGTCGCGGCCACAGAGGACATCTTCGTCTATCTCGCGAACGCCACGAAGCTCAACCTCGTCTCTCCTCGAGAATTCATGCAAGCCGTCGCCGAGGGAAATGACCCACCAGCACAGAGCATTGCGCAATTTCAGCAGCTACTTCAGGGCGGAAACAGCAGTGTGCGTGTCTTGGTCTTTAACCAACAGACGGTAACTCCACTCACACAGCAGATCAAGTCACTGGCCGCTGAACATCAGATCCCGACAGTCGGTGTGACGGAAACCGTCCAACCACCCGATGTTCCCTTCCAGGATTGGATGAACGCACAGCTAATAGCCCTCCAGAACGCGCTCAACGCACAAGCACTGGGTAAATGACGAATGAGTTTAACACTACCCAGACTCCGTTCAGTGGGAGTGGAGTCCAGCCTCATAGCGGCCGAAAACCTGACCGCCGGCTACCGGGACAAGATAGTTTGGCGAGAGGCCAACTTCGCCTTTGGTCGCGGAGAGTTGGTGGCCGTCATCGGCCCCAACGCGGCCGGAAAGACAACACTCTTCCGCTTGCTCCTAGGACTGCAGCAACCCATCGGCGGCACGATCAAGATATTCGGTGCTCCGCCCAAGCGAGGAAACCCTCGGATAGGCTATGTCCCTCAACGCCACGTAATCGACAGCGAAACGAACATAGAAGCGCTTGAACTGGTGAGGCTCGCGCTGTCAGGAAAGCGTTGGGGTTTCAACCCATTTTCACACAGTGACCGGGACGCAGCTATTGCCGCGCTCGAAGCTGTTGACGCGATGGAGGTGGCACACCGTCCGCTCGGAGTGTTGTCGGGAGGTGAGCTACAGAGGATTTTTCTGGCCGAGGCATTGGTGAGCAATCCGGAAGTACTCCTTCTTGACGAGCCGCTCTCGAATCTCGACATGAGGCGCGAGACGGACCTGTTGCACCTTGTCGACGACGTGGTTCGGTCGCGCGGCATTACGGCTTTGCTGATAGCCCACAACATCAACCCGCTTCTGCCGCATCTCGACAAGGTGGTCTACATCGCCAGCGGCAGGGTGGCAACTGGGAAGCCTTCCGAAGTCCTGACGTCGGAGAGTCTCACGGCATTGTACGGGATTCAGGTCGAGGTCCTGCGTG
>VBPP01000008.1 GCA_005877365.1 Nitrososphaerota archaeon | reverse complement strand
TAGCCAACAGAAGCGGCAAGAATCCGAGCAACATTTTTCTTCTCAATCTTAATCACCTCTCCACTGCAGTCGGGGCGATTGAAGGATGGACAGACGATTTTCGAGACAGACTGTGATGACGATGACGACGGTTGCTAGCCCGACCCCGCCCCGCACGTGCAGTACCCCTCCTCGTCTATCCTGTTTCCGCAGACTGGACACGTCTCGTCGCTGTACTTGACTCTGAAGTGTTTCTCTACCTCGTCGGCATAGGCTTCTTCTTGCATCTCCCCTTTGATTCGCGCAAACTCATATTATGGTTTGTACAACAAAGTCACGGAAGAAAGTGAGAAGGAATGTTCAGTCAGACCATCGATTCGAGACG
>VBPP01000243.1 GCA_005877365.1 Nitrososphaerota archaeon | reverse complement strand
AAGGTTCCATCGAGACCCCTTGTCGTTTCGTTGAACGACTCGGCGACGAGCTTGGCGTCTTCGACCGTCTGGTACTGGGTCGCGGCAGGGCTGTCAAGCTGTATCTCTCGCGCACCGCGCCGGATGAGGTCTCTGACTACCCGGCGTATCACGCCGGCCAGCTCTAGGGTCATCTCTCTCCTCGCGCTGGACCTCTTCGCCGCCGGGGGGAGAGACTTCCTACCCCACTTCCGTGTGTAGTAGTAGTGGTCAGACCAGGCGACGATCGTGATCGCGTCTGTCACGGGGATTTTTGGGCTTCTGCGGGCGTGGCTCTTCGTGTAGAGGAACTCGTCGAGGTGGTAGTCTCTCACGTAGGCTGGCTTCCGCCTTACGGACGCCTCGCGCCAGTACTTGTTGTCAAAGCTCCTGACTCTGCCGAGAAACTCGAATCCCTCAATGTTGGAGACGGGAGTTTCGTACATCTCGGTGCGGGCCTGCTCTCCGCTCCAGACCAGGTCCAGCCCAGGCTCTCGTAGGTGCTCCCCGGCTTTCTCCTGCATCGCTATCGCATACAGCATCGAGAACTCGACGATCCTCCTTCTCTCCTCGTCCGTGAAGCCATTGCGCTTCTTGAGGAGGCGGAGGAGCGAGTCGAGATTCTTCACGCCCAGCCTCCTCCCCCAAGCACGCGCCACCGCGATGTCTCCCTCCTCGAGGGGCTGCTGTCTGAACGGCTTCGTCCTCCACGAAAATTTTGGTAAGCTCCCGATCTCCTGAGTGGGGAAGGCCTTGTGGTCGGTCACTTACCAATCAACCTCAGTCTGGCTGCGGCGAGGTTTCTCAGCTTCGCGTCCGCAACGCTTCTCGGGACGTACTGCAGGTCACATGACGGTGCGAGCGTTATCTTTCTGAACCTCTCACCGAGCCCACCCATTCTGAGCGCGAGCTCCCCCGCGCTCTCGACGTAGCTGCTCCTCGCGTCGGCCACCCCCGCTATCAATCCCTCTCCTGACCCCAGCGAAGCGGGGTCTGTCTCGGTGAAGTCGAATCCAATGTCGTCGGTAGGGATGAGGTCGAAGAGTGCCGGGAGGTATGGTGCGGCATCGCCGAAGAACGTGTGGTACCCCGACCTGACCTTGACCCCCTTCAGGACCGTTCTGAGGCCCTCTCCCGCCTGTTCGAGCTCCGCCCTCGGTAGCGACTTCCCTCTGAAGCGCGCGACGACCCCCGGCGCGGAGAACTGCACGTATCCTATCCCCATCCTGGAGAGGTGCTCGACCTCGGGTCTTAAGACGTTGTCGCAGTAGGCGAAGATGAGCCTCTCCCTATTCGTGTAATATGAGTTTTCCGCCAGCTCGACGAAAGTCAGAGGGTCGGGAAGGATCACCTTCGTTATAGCTTCGGACTTCACGAGGCTGGGGTTGAAGGTGCGCGAAACCGCGCTCCCGTCGCTCAATAGCTCTCCGGCAACCACGGGGGTGAAGTAGAAGGTGTTTGTGTTGAACCACCGGACCATCGCCCCCTTCTTGACTCCCTTCACACTCGTCGTGAACGGCCTAAGGATGTCCTGCCAGTGCATGGTGAGGAGCCCGTCGGAGACGAAATCGAAGCTTAGGGACTGCTGCAGGTCGACGA
>VBPP01000007.1 GCA_005877365.1 Nitrososphaerota archaeon | reverse complement strand
CAGCTCATGATGTTCAGTATGCTCCCCTTCGGGCGTCCCTTCCTCGCGACATCGAGGGAGCCTCGGAGTTTTTCCAAGAGCATCCAGCCTTTCTGCGGGAGGCCGCCTTCGGTTTCTTCTTTCTCGCTCTCGCCACTCCCCCAGGTCACAACTTGGCCCGGCTTTGACCCTCGGAGGAACGTCTTCGCGAAGTGGTCGAAGTAGCCTTCCTCGACTCCCCTCATTTCCTGAACCACGATGGGGTTGCCGGAGGCCGCCCAGGTCGCGATCAAGGCGCTAAGAAAGACGAGCGCTACCTTCATATCGACGCGAGGGTCGAGTTCCAGGGTGACCAGAGACCCCTTGGAGAATCCTCCCTCCATCTCCCGGTCGAGGTTCGGGTAGCCTGTCGAGAAGCGTCTACCGGCTGCGCCCCGGGGCAGCATCAACTCGACCGGTGCCGCGCCTGACGAGAACGAGTAGTCGACGGAGCGAAATCTGTCGAAGCTGCGGAAAATACCGCTATCAAGAGTGAAGAAGTATGTAGGTCGACGGATTTCTACCCCGCGCAACTTTGAAAGCAAGACCTCCCTCACCCTTCTGCCGAGAAATGACCTCTGGCGCAGCATGAGTACCCCGTCCATCAGGGAGTCTAGGGCCGTGCTGCGCGGGTCCTCCCCCGTGAAGATGAATCTCGCGCCCGCTCTTTCTCTCCAAGTCTCGAGCACCCTGGCGTTGACTCGAAGCGCCTCCGCTTCCACGGAGTCGCTCAAGGCCTCCCATGAATCAATCACGATGGTGGGTGCCTGCCTGTCCATCAACTCGTTGGTGATCCGCTCAAAAATCGCATTCGGTTCATCGAGCCTCGCGTCTACGAGAGTCTCCGAACCTTCGCCCGCCCCGCCTGAGGATGAGGACTCCAGGAGTGGGCCGAGGTCGAACGTTTCACCGATCCAGGTGTAACTCTGCAGCAGCTCTACGGGCGAAGTCCTAGTCGAGACGTAAAGGAAGCCCTTCGTAACCTTTAGGGCACGGAGGATGCTCAGGGCTAGAATCGTCTTCCCTGTGCCGGAGGAGCCCTTGATCAGCAACGAGTAGGTCGCGCGGCGAAGGAAGTCGGCAAGCTCCCTGGGAATGCGCTCGGGGAAGATGACCTCTTTCTGTTGCTTACCCTTGGGACTTCTGCCGCCCATCTGACCTCTAATCATCGGGACAGGATATATGAGAATATAGGAGGGATGACCCTTGAAGACCCGGCGACGACTTCGGACCTACCCCCTCTAGCGCATCACGGGCGATAAGTCGCGTCCGGCTCCAACGAGTCCCACGGTATCTCATCACGAGCCCGCCCGTTACCCGCCATCTTCCAGCAGGGGCCGTGATACCATCTTCGCTCGAATAGGACGTCCCCCTCCTGGAGAGACATCTGCCTTCCACAGGCCTCGCAACGATTGATCAGAAAGTTCCTCGTCCGGGGCGGAAGACTCTCGCCCTTCTGACTCGCCTGAGAATGGCCGAGCCGCTGTTCATTCATCTTGCCCTCTTCTCGCCTAGGGAAATAAGTGACTTTGCGGCAAAACTACTAGTGGAATCTTACCTTCCAGGTGATGTTACCGAAGCAACCGCAGAAAGCCCGGGTGCTTCAGCCCTGGGATGAATGAATGCGGGGTGCTTAAATGGAGCAATGGAGTGATCTACTGAGCGAGGACTCGCTCAGTAGGGCAGGACATGCCCGAGCTCAAGCCCGTGGAGAATGGACCTCTACTGCCCCAGACAACTGGGGCCGCAAGCCCGGTCGAGGAAGCGGGAACTATACGCCATGAAACAGGGGCTGGAAGACCACGACCTTCAGTCGTAGTAGGATGTCACTTGACCGTGACGGACTTCGCCAGGTTTCTTGGATAGTCCGGGTCAGCGTTCCTCTCCACGGCCAGGTAATAGGCCAGCGCCTGGAATGGAACGACCTCGACGAGTGGTAACAGGGAGGGGTCGAGCTTGGGAAGCCCCACCCACTCATCGTAGACGTCAGATGGCTTGTCCGAGATTCCGATGATCTTCGCCCCCCTCGACTTCGCTTCGTGTGCCGAGGCAAGCATGTCAACGTAGGTGGCGTCGGTAGGGTTGACGACGATGACGTAGACGCTTGGGTCGAGCAGCGCCAAGGGTCCGTGCTTCAATTCTCCGCCCGGTAGCGCCTCCGCGTGAACGTACGCGAGTTCCTTGATCTTGAGTGCCCCCTCGAGGGCGACGCAGTAATGCGGCCCCGTCCCTAGGACGTAGATGTCTGACGCTCCCTTCATTCTCCTCGCAACCTCCCGAAGGTGTGTCTGCTTCACAAGGAGTTCCGAGATTCCCTTCGAGACACCTCCGAGGTCAGAAGGGACCCTCCCGCCAGAGAGGTGACTCGCGATGGCGTAGAAGGTCGCCAGCTGGGAGGTGAAGCTCTTGGTCGCGGCTACCCCTATCTCGGGCCCACAGCGAAGCCCTATCGAAAGTGTGGAGATCCGGGCGAGCGTGGAGGTAGCCACGTTGACGAGTGATACGACCTTCGCACCCTTCTCGAGGCCAATCTCGACGGCCTCGAGGACGTCTGCGGTCTCGCCACTCTGTGAGAGAGCGATTAAGACAGTCTTGCTGTCGTACTTCGTGGGGAAGAACTTCGCCTCGCTCGCAAGCACCGGCGTGGCATTGACTTGGGTGTACTCAGAGAGGAGGCGGCACCCCAGGAGGGCGGCGTGGTAGCTGGTTCCGCAGCCCAACACATACACTCTGCTCGCTTCGGTTAACAGCCGGGAGACTTCTTTCAATTCCGACTCGGTCAATTTGGCCGCCATCGCGATCGTCTGCGGCTGCTCAAAGATCTCCTTCAGGGTGAAGTGCACATACTTCCCCTTCCCTATCACGCCGAACTCCTCTGCAACTCTCGTCACGCCGTGTGGCACTGGGTTCCCCTGAAAGTCGAAGATGCTTATCCCTTCGCTATCTATCGCGGCGAACTCTCCGTTGTCGACGTAGACGACCTTGTCCGTGACGCCCGCGAAGCCGAGCACGTCGCTCGCGACGTAGTACCCGTTCTCCCCTATCCCGATTATTAGTGGCTCGTGGAATCTCGCCGCCGCCAGCGTTCCGTCATCGAAGATCGCGACGAAGGCGTACTTTCCGTCTATCTGAGTGACCACTCTCATCATCGACTCCTCGATGCTCCTCGTCTCAGCGAAGGCCTTTTCGAGGAGGTTTGCTATCACTTCGCTGTCTGTTTCGCTCCTGAAAGAGAAACCCTCTTTCAGTAGGCTCTCCTTTAGAACCCGGTAATTGTCGACTATCCCGTTGTGGACTATCGCGAGCTTCCCCGAGCTTGACAGGTGGGGGTGAGCGTTCTTCTCAGTCACCCCCCCATGGGTGGCCCATCTTGTGTGGCCGACTGCGACATACCCCGGGAGCTCATCCATCCCGAGCATGTTGTTGACCTCCGCAACCTTCCCGACACCCTTCCTGACGTGGATCTTCTTCCCCTCGAGGACGGCGATGCCAGCGCTGTCGTACCCTCTGTACTCCATCCTCCGAAGCCCCTGAACTATCGAGGGGGACGCCTGCTTCGAACTGACAAAACCTATGATGGAGCACACAGTGATAGTTCACCGCTCGACTTTAAAGAGGAAGATGACTTTTCTCTCGTATATTCTACCAGTAGATAATATCCCTTCTCTTAAATCACGAAACGGGGTATCTTCAGATGTATGCGGGTAGTCACGTGGCTAGACAGGCTTACGGATGACTCTAACCTCTGGCTGACTGCCGTGAGGTTGGAGGAGAGAGGCGACCTAGCGAAAGCGATTACACTTTACCTCGAAGATGCCACAAAATGTCTGACCGCGAACTCCCTTACGAGGGCCGCGTTGGGCGGTTCGTGCGCTGCCGACTGCCTGGCGAAGGGCGGGGACACGGAGAATGCCCGCGCAGTCTATAGCGCCGTAGCGCGGTTGTATTGGGAAAGCGCGGACTCATCTATCGGTGTCTCGGTAAGGGAGTCTCTGTGGTCTCTACAGGAGGCCCATGAATCCTTCCTCCTTGCCGGAGAGAGGGAGAACGCAGAGACAGTGAAAGACCTCTTCGACTCCCTGGCCAACCGGGCGAACCCGTTCATCGGAGACAACGACGAGTTCCGCCTTCCAAGCGCGCGTAACAAGATCATCCAGTCCGCCACACCAGGGGACGGCTATCCAGACGTGCGCGGTTCCTCTCAGGTAGGCATGGCGGTGGAGAGCTTCCTGAAGCTCTACGAAGAGAGGAGACCAAAAGTCACCAAATCCAGGGTCGCAACGCCTGCCTCGACCGAGGAGGAGATCGATGAGTTTGACGCGACGAGTTTTATTGGTCAACTGGGATAACTACCCGAACTTCCCCTCCGGGGGGGTATACGTCTGGGCGAAACGGCTCGTTGAAGGCGTCTCGGACTGGGACTTCGTGGTGGTCAACGAACTGACCAATGCCAACGTGCCCGCAAACTACACCGTCCCCCCGAACGTCAAGGAAGTGATCGAGATCCCCATCTTCGGCACCCACAGGCGCGAGGAGTACCAGAAAGAGCCCTTCGTCCGCAAGATACTCCGGACCTCGGACAGCCTAATCGAGAAGAAGTTCATCCCTCTCTTCGATGACTTCGTGAGCAACCTGATGGCGAGCAAGAGCGACCCCGCCCGTACTGTGAAGCTCATGGTCGAGCTCCATAACTTCCTGACCCTCTACGACGCGAGGAAGTGCCTGGAGCACCCACTTGCCTGGGACGTCTTCCTCAACCACATCAAGGCAGACACTCTCTACAAGAGCGTGAGCCTAAGGGAGGCCCTCACAGTCTTCCAGGTCGTCCAGCGTTCCATGCAGATACTCAGCGTGGATGTCCCGCCGGTCGACGTGGTTCACTGCTCACTCGTGTGGCTCCCCTCGCTGACAGCGATAATAGCCAAGGCGAAGTATGGTTGCCCCATCATAGTCACGGAGCACGGCGTAGCTTACAGGGAGCTGATGCTTTACTACAACGCGTACTTCTTCAACGAACCTTCCAAAATCTTCTGGAAGGTCTTCGCCCGGAACATCGTCCGGCCTGTCTACGAAGCCGCGGACATAATCGCCCCCGTCTGCCGGGCGAACGCTGTCTGGGAAAGGGCGCTGGGCGCGGACCCTTCGAAGATTGATGTGGTCTACAACGGGATCGACACAGAGAAGTTCAGGCCGATGACAGTGCCGAGGGACCCCGCCCCGACTGTCATCTCAGTGGCAAGGATAGACCCGTTCAAGGACATAACGACACTCGCTTACGGGATCAAGCGCGCGAGGGAGTCCATCCCGAACATACGATGCCTGCTCTTCGGAGACTCAATCAACCTGGACTACGCGAAGCGGTGCTTGAACACTGTGAAGAGCGAGGGGCTGGAACCGAACTTCACCTTCATGGGAGCGACCAAGGAACCAGAGAAGGCATACAACCTTGGAGATGTCGTGGTCTTCAGCGGAATTACAGAGGGCTTCCCCTTCGCGGTCATCGAGGCGATGGCATGCGGGAAGGCAATCGTGGCGACCTCGGTCGGCGGCGTCCCGGAAGCCCTTGCGGGCTGCGGCATCTTGGTGAAGAGCAGGGATCCCGACGACCTCGCAAAAGCCATCGTCAGACTACTCAAAGACGAGAAGGCGAGGGCGGAGCTGGGTGCATCTGCCCTCAAGAGGGCGAGGAAGGAATTCTCGATCAGGACATCTATCGACAGATACAGAGACCTCTATCAGCAGCTTGCGGCTCGACACGCAGGACAACCACTGGCAAGGGGCGAGATGGTGATCGCGCAATGAAGCGCGTCTCTAGGGCGCTTGTCACCGGGGGTGCGGGCTTCGTAGGCAGCCACATCGTCGACGAGCTGATTCGACGCGGAATCGAGACGATAGTGATTGACGATTTTAGCACAGGTTCGAGGGAGAACCTAAAGATGAGCCGCGGGAGCAGGCTTCTCACCCTCCTCGAGGGAGATATCAGGCAGGTCTGGAACCTCCTCAGCGGCATCGAGGGGATCGACGTCGTCTTCCACGAGGCTGCGATCGCGAGCGTCCAGAGGTCGGTCTCGCAGCCCCTGGAGGTTCACGACGCCAACGTGAACGCGACACTGAATCTCCTGAACTACTGCACAAAGACGGGTGTCAGGCGATTCGTGTTCGCCTCCTCGGCAGCGGTCTACGGAGCAGTGAGGAACCCACCCGCCTCGGAGGAGCTCGTCTGCATCCCCGCCTCCCCCTACGGCGCGTCAAAGATAGCTGTCGAGAACTACCTGAGCGCATTCCACTCGACCTATGGGCTTGAGACAGTGGCACTGAGGTACTTCAACATCTACGGGGCGAGGCAGCGCCTCGACGACTATTACAGCGGCGTGATAACGGTCTTCGCGAGAAAACTCCTCCGCCGTTCGGCCGCGACCATCTACGGCGACGGGAAACAGACAAGGGACTTTGTCAACATTCACGACATCGTACAAGCGAACATGCTTGCCATGGAGTCGCGCGAGGCGGTCGGCGAGGTCTTCAACGTCGCCTCGGGCAGGTCTGTGAGGATCCTCGAGCTCCTCGATACCATGGTCGCCATGATGGGAATAAAAAAGGGAGTCCGCCCCCTCTTCGCGCCTTCGAGGGCCGGGGACGTGCGGGTCGGGACTGCCTCCATCTCCAAGATAAGGGAGAAGCTCGGGTACACTCCGAAAGTCAGGCTCGAGGACGGGTTGAGGGAGGTCCTCGAGTACATCGGGAAGATGGAGAGATTGGAGCTCGTCGGCGCTGGGGGGACTGTCTGACATGCCAGCGCAGCTCTCTGGAGGTCCCATCGCGGAGGACTTTTCCAGGGCGAGGAAGATGTTCCTCCACAAGACGGCGAAGTCCGTGACGGAGATTCAGTCGAACGTGAACAACCTCGCGGACGTCCTTGTCTTCCTGGAGGTGCTTGGTTACGACGCCAACAAGGCGAAGGCGTACGGGTTCAGCGACTTGCTCGACCTGGCCCGACACGTCTTCGAAATCATAGACTACTACAACCCGGAGGCGCGTGGAGGCGAACTCGCCGCGCCCCTGATCTCGAGCATCCCCGGGCTTAGACGGCGGCTCCTCGGAGGTCTGCTGCTCATGACTCCCTGGCTCATGATGGTCTCCACGATCTTCGTCTTCGGGGTCTCGCTCTGGCTGGATTGGCATCTCCCTGTCGCCGACATGACGTCCATGGCACTTGGCATAATGCTCGGGATGCTCGTCGGCGAGGGACCCATCTGGGTCTTCAATCGCCTCTTCATCTTCTATCACTCGCAGGAGAACGTATCGGAAACAAGGCGAGTCATGAAGAGGAGTTACGCGATGCTCGCCGTAATGCTCAGTTTCGGTGCGACTGCGCTGTACGTGATGGGATGGCTCTTCGGCGTTCCTGTTTGGCTCGTGACTATCGCCACGATGGGAATGGTGACAGTATCGTTCCACAGGCTCAGTTTCGTGCCCGTCTACGCCCTCAAGAAGGTCCGGCTGGCCACCCTTTCATACGTGGCAGCTCTGACCCTTCTCATTTTGGTCTATTTCTTCTCCGTCGACCTGCTCCCCAACCCGACCACGAGGTACCTGGTCTCCTTGGGTGCCGCGTTCGTCGTACTTTCGGTCCCGGCCGTATATTGCAACCGCCTCGCCATCTCCGAAAGGCTCGAGGCCAAATCGACGGCCGATTGGCCTCCGTTTTACAGGCCTTCTTACGCGAACAGTAACACACTACCTTCCAGATTCATCGTGCAATTATGGGAGAACCTGCCATACTTCTTATACGGCAGCTTCTACTTCGCGATGCTCTTCGGCGACAGGATCATCTCCTGGCTCTACAATCCCGTCCACACAGTGGGGGGAGTGACGATGCCGCTTGTCTTTAACGCAATATACCACATGGGAGCCGACATCGGACTTTTCGTGGTGGTCCCCGTCGGGTTCATACAGTATGTGATGGGGGCACACATCTTCGGACAGCTGAAGAACATCTCGCTCCAATACACCTCGACCGAGGAGAACGCTGTTGACGACTTCATTCGAGCTCGATTCAAAAAGATGTTGCTCGTCGCCCTCGCCACTTCCCTGTCCATCGCCGTGTCTCTAGAGATTGCGGCACCCTCTCTGATTGCGAGCATAAATGGAACTGCCACCAGCACAAGCATCCTGCAGACAGCGGTTCTAGGTAATATCCTCCTAGTCCTATTCATCTCGAACAGTTTCTTCATCATGCTCTTAAACAGAGCAAAGCAGCTCACCTTGATTGCCTTAGTCTCCGCGTCGATCGTGACCTTCGGGGGGCTAGCCCTCGGGAGCCTCGGGTACCAGTACATAGTCCTCGCGTACGTGGCGTCGTGCGCTTCCGGGGCATTCCTCTCCACCCGTTATGTCAGATCGCTCCTTAGAAGGCCAGCTCGGATTTTCTACGCCCGTTTTACCTGATACAAGCAACCTCTCTTGATTATTGTCCTTCGTCCTCGTCACGAATTTCCTGAAGAGACTCGCAAGCCTCTTCTTCTTCACTCGTTTCGTCTGAGATCTCAGAAGTACTCCGAGACGAGTGAGTCCTTCCCGTCCGTCCTACCGCGATTGGCCGTCTCTTCATACGTCGAATAGGGGACGTAAACCTCGTTCCAGTACCTCATGCAGACCATCCTCCTGTACTCCTCCATGCTTATCTTCTCCCCCAGGACGAAATTCCTGAAGAGGATATCCGGTTCGTTTACCCCGGCGACGGCCCGGATGGGGCAGGAGGCTGAAATCCTGGGGTTGATCTCGAAGACCTTCGGCACTTCATCTACCAGCTTCGCCTGGATGTTGACCGGCCCTCGGCAGCCGAGCTTCAGCGCGACCGTCTTTGCGGATTCCCGTATCTCCTTGAATTCGTCGACGAACGCCTTGTAGGTCTGCCCTCCCTTCAAGGTCCTCTTCATCGCAATCGAAGACATCACGTACCCTCCCCCCTTCTCCACGGTGACGCCAGTCGTAAACTCCGGATTCTCGTCGCCGAGGTACTCCTGAATTATCGGATGCAGCCCCGCTCTCTTGATCGCTAGGATTGCGTCATCGAGTTCCTCCGGGTTCTTCGCGATGTGGAAGTCGATTGAGCCATGCCCCTCCCTCGGCTTGGCGACCAAGGGAAAGCCCGACCTCCGGGCGAACTCCTCCTTGTCTTCGGGGAGCGCCGAGTCCGCGGAGGGGAGCCTGTTCTTCTTCAGAAATTCGAACGTCTTCCACTTGTCAGTCCCCGTCTTCAGTACTGTCATCGGATTGCTGACGACGACGGCCCCTGATTCTTTTTCGATCCTCTCTCGAGCAGTGGCTATCGGATGCAGCTCCTCCTCCGCCCCCACGAACAAGGCCTCGAAGTCCTGCCGCGAGCGGGCTCATATCTGCGGTGAGAATCCTGTAACTCTCAGGCTTGCCTCTGACAGAGTTCGCGAGCTTTAGACACTTTACGACACCTTGCGCGACCACTGTACCCGCGGCGGTAACAAGGACTGTTCTGCGGCGCAACTGCCGGGTCGTGGTCTCGCCCTGACCTTATCTGTCTTACCAAGGCGTGGCCTCTTGGGCGCATCCACGGTTTGATGGGAATTCGCGCCATTGACTAATTATTGTCGAAAAGGGAGCTTGCATACATATGATGAGTCCACGTTTCTTTTATACGATTTCCAAGCATTAAGCCTTCAGATGAATCTTATAGAGAACTCCTCTAGCAGGTCAGCCTCTATCGCGGTAGCCACCGTCCTCCTGCTTGGCCTGGTCGGAGCTGCAGCGACGAGGACGAGCTTCGCGGCGACGAGCAACTCGGGGATAGTCATCCCGCTCTACACTTACCCCACGGATGGCAGCTGGTCCGCCAGCCTGCAGGCCAAGAAAGCTCACCCCAACGTCCCGATAATCGCAATAATCAACCCGAGCGACGGGCCGGGAGGGTCCTCCGACTCGAACTACGTGCAGGGTGTGAAGAACTTCCAGGCGGCTGGCATCATCGTGATTGGATATGTGGCGACCGGCTACGCATCGCATGGGATGTCCGACTTGGACGCGCAAATCAGTCGATACAAGAACTGGTATTCGGTAAACGGGATATTCTTCGACGAGATGGCTAACAATCAGGGCAACGAGAACTACTACTCGACCCTCAATACCTACGTGAAGTCCCTGGGGATGACTTACACGATGGGCAATCCCGGGACCACGACACTGAAGAGCTACGTTGGGACCCTCGACTCGATAATCATCTACGAGAGCGCTGGCACGCCGAGCCTCTCCTACCCCGCTTCCGCCACTTTCTACCCCTCCTACAGCAAGTCGAACTTCGGCTTTCTGGCGTACTCCGTCCCCTCGCTCGACACCTCCTTCGAGACGAGCACCTCTACCTATGTCCAGTGGATGTACATCACGAATGACGGCCTTTCCAATCCTTGGGACACGCTTCCCTCCTACTTCATGAACGAGGTGGCCGCTCTCGATGCAGGACCGCAGACCTCTACCTCAACATCCGTGACGACCTCCACGACCACGACCACCGGCACAACCGCAACTCTATCGATCTCCACGGTCGACAGTTCCAATCAGCCGGTCAACGGATTCTACATACAGGAAATCAAGGACAATACCGCTGGCACTTCAACCGGGGGCACGTTCACCCCTCAGACGGTCAGCGCTGTAGTCGGTCACAGCTACAGCGTAACCGTCGATGACTACGCCACGCGTTACGTTCAAGGCGCCAACATCGGCACTTTTGCGAGAAACGTTGTAGCTCCCCAGAGCGGGACGACGACTTTTACGCTGCAAGGAAACACGAATCTCGTCTTTACTGAGGCGCTGCTTGCCACCAGCAGCAGCACCAGCACGACGACAACCACATCGAAAACCACAACAACCAGCTCCTCGACGAGTTTCCTGACTTCCACCACTTCACCCTCGACAACGACGGCAACTTCTAAGACCCGCTTACCAACCACTACAAGCGCTACAACTATATCAACGGCAACTCAGACTGTCACGACACCGACACCGACGCCGACGGGCACAGCGACCCTCTATCCAGATATCTTCAAGGCCGTAGACCTCTTCGGCCTCCCCATCGGGGGTGCGACAGTCAAAGTTACTGCCGCCAACGGAACCCAGATCACAAAGCCTACGGATGGTGACGGAGTCGCATCCTTCAACCTCCCCAACGGCACCTACTCAGCAGACTTGGCATACATGGGTGTCACGTCGTCCGTTAGCAATCAGACATCCGGCCCACACAGCATCACGGGCCCGCAACCCTCTAAGCTGACACGTGGAGCGCGGCTCCACGTATCTCTGGGTATCCCTCGGGTTCGTGGGGAGGTTGGATGTGGGTAATTATTGCAAAAGGAAGAACTTGCATACGTAGGATGAGTCCACGTTTATGAGTCCACGTTTCGACTCCACATTTCTTTTATGCGATTTCTGAGAATATTGCCTACAGATGAATCTACTAGGGAATTCTTCCAAAAGGACCTACTCTCTTGCGATTGTGACCGTCCTCTTCTTGGCAGCAATTGTGACTGCGACCGCGAGAATTAGCTTCGCGGCCACGAGCAGTTCGGGTATTGTCATCCCGCTTTACACCTACCCCACAGACGGTAGCTGGGCCGCGACCTTTCAGGCTAGGAGTGCCCACCCCAACGTCCCGATCATAACGGTGATCAACCCGAGCAACGGACCGGGCGGGGCCTCTGACCTGAACTACGTGCAGGGTGTGAAGAACTTCCAGGCCGCTGGCATCATAGTGCTCGGGTATGTGGCGACCGGCTACGCATCGCAACTCATTACTTCCTTAGAATCCCAAATCAGCTCGTACAAGAACTGGTATTCGGTCAACGGCATTATGTTCGACGAGATGTCGAGCGTCCAGGGCAACGAGAGCTACTACTCGACCCTCAACACCTACGTGAAGTCTCTGGGGATGACGATGACCATGGGCAACCCGGGGACGTCGGTGCCTAGCAGTTACATCGGGACACTCGACTCGCTCTTCATCTTCGAGCAGGGTGGGCTGCCCACTCTCTCCTATCTCTCGTCCTACTCGGGACATCAGAAGTCGAACTTCGCGTACATCGGATACACCGTTTCACCGCTCAATGCCGCTTTCGAAGCGGCTTCCTCCCAGTACGCGGGGTGGCTCTACATCACCGACGCGGGTCTTCCCAACCCCTACAACGTGCTTCCCTCCTACTTCATGAATGAAGTGGCCGCCCTCGACCCATCGACGGCGACGACGACGACCGTCCCGGTCGTCACCACCACAACAACAAAGGCAACGACGACTCTAAGTACGACCACCTCGGGCGGTGGTTCCATCTGGCAGCCAACCCTGAATACGAGTTGGCAGTGGCAGCTAACCGGGCAGATTGACCTATCGACTCACGTTCAGATGTACGACATCGACGCATTCGGCAACACGGCGGCTACAGTCGCCACTCTGCATTCGATGGGGGGTC
>VBPP01000242.1 GCA_005877365.1 Nitrososphaerota archaeon | reverse complement strand
TCAAAGGACTACGATGTGAAGTGGGAAAAGGTGAGCACCGGGGAGTTCGCCGGGGCGAAGTTCACGTTCACCCTTGAGGAAGCGGCGTAGATCCGCGTGGCCGAGGAGCCAGACGACCGCTTCAAGGCCGTCATCGTGAACATGATACTCGATTCAAAGCCCGAGGCGGCCCTGGAGGCCCTGAGCAGGAGGTACAGGGTCGACACGCCGAGACTGGGGGTGGGGGTCTTCAAGCGGCATTCCAAGGGGGTGCGGGCGGTCTACTCACCGGAGAGGAGAGAGATTCTCGCAGCGA
>VBPP01000241.1 GCA_005877365.1 Nitrososphaerota archaeon | reverse complement strand
TTGGGCAGCGGAGATTCTGCGGACACAGAAGCCAGGCGGGTACTGGGGTGCGCCTGACGCGCCCTACTACCCAAAGTACGACAACACGACCTGGAAATGGATAGTCCTGGGCGACCTTGGTCTCACCGCCAAGGTACCGGGGATGCGCGAGAGTTGCGAGCTCTTCCTCGAGCGGAACGCGCCGGATGGCGGGTTTGGGCGGAAGGTCAGCCACTTTTGTGTCACCGGCAACTTTTCTAGAACACTCATCCGTGCAGGGTATCGAGATGACAGGAGAGTTCGTTCGGCTCTCGACTGGCTGGTTGATGAGCAGAAGTCAGACGGAGGCTGGCACTGTTTCGATTCCGAGAAGGGCACTCTGGACTGTTGGGAAGCACTAGCCGCCTTTGGGGCCCTGGGCCGAGAGAGATTGACGCGCTCGATGAAGAGGTCGGTGGAGCGAGGTAGTGAGTTCTACCTCGAACGGAAGCTGCACAAGGAGGGGAGCAGGAAGTATGCGCCGTGGTTCAGGTTTCATTATCCCACTCACTACTACTACGATATCCTCGTCGGGCTCGATGTCTTGACAGCGCTCGGCTACGGAGATGACAGGCGCTTAGAGTACGGGTTGAAGGTCCTGCGGGAGAAGCGCCAACCCGATGGAAGATGGCATCTAGACGCGGTTCATATGGATCACCCTCACCGCGTTGCGAGTCTTGAAGCGTGTGGAGGGTGAAGTGGCCGCCGATTGACTCAGGTCTTGCTCTTCGTCAGCTCGAGGTATGGGGCGACGGAACGCCGGACCTTGCTCTCCGCCTTTCGCAGATGCTCTTCGTAGGTCGTCCTCGGCTGCCCCAACTGATGGGCGATTGCGTCTGTTGTGACCTTCTTCGGCACCCTGTAGTAGCCGTTGTCGAGGGCCGCCACCAGCGCATCACGCTGCTTCCCCGTCAGCTCGCCGAAGAGCTTGTTCGTGGAGACGACAAAGGTTTCACGCAACGAATAGTCGGGGCGGGATGACCTTGAGGTAATCTTGAACTCGCTGAACTTTGCAAGCTCATCGAAGGCAGCTTTGATGTCCTTCTGGCTGAAGGAGATCATTCTGTACCACTCCCATCCTTCATGGTAGGTGGTTGGTTGGAGCTCGAGGCAGTTGTGCTTCTCCAGGACGGAAGTCACACTCTTGTAGACCCTGTCGCAGATGCATTCGTGAACTATGATCTGAGTATTCGAACCACTGAAGGACTTTCTCGCGATCTTGGTGCCCAGCTTGGTTAGGTACTGCTGGATGTCCTCTTGGACGGCCTGAAATTCGCTCAGCTCGTTCAGCTCCTTGAACGAAACTTCGAGGACCTCCATCGAGTAGTTGCACCACTGGGAGAAGAGGACATTTGGGTACTTGCGAGAGAGGTTGTTGTAGGGGCAGTCATGCTGAAGCTTGAAGTCAATCTCGTAGACTGCCATGCCTCTAGGCGTGAATAGGCTAGGCGATATAAGCCTCGTCCCGTCTATTGACGGGTGTCACTAGCAGGCCTACGCTTGGTCATCCTTCCCGTTGTACGACGGGACAATCCATAAGGTTGCAAGATGGCCGGGATGACCCATGGAAACAAGAACAGTCGCAAAGGTCTCGGGAGAGACTGCTTCGCTAGGCTACGGGGAGGCTGAGATGCTGAATTTGGTCAAGGAGAGGCTGACCCTTCCTCTCGAGGAGGTATCGCCCCGCATAGGAGAAGTTCGCAATCTCATCTCTTCATGCCATCTGGCGCTGCAGGTCGTCGAGTACCCGTGGGGGGTCGAGTTCGAGCTCACGCTCTCGAAGAAGGGAGCCGACTATCTCGCCAGGGCGCTCCCGGTCGGTAGCCTCTTTTCTCAGGAGGATAGGACAGTTTGAGTCCCGGACGGGGCCCGGTCAGACTCGTCGTCAGTAGTCGAAGAGTTCCGGTCGCCCTAACAGAAATCGAGTTCTCGCACACGACCGCCTATGGAGTCGTCTCCAGGGTCAAGAAGAGGTCGATCGTCTATGACTACGTGCTGGATGAAGGAGAGAGGCGCATCCTTGAGGAGGTCCGTCAGGCCGCAGAGAATTCAGGTCTCCCTCTCGAGGTCGTAGACATTGGCAGGGCCGGACGATTCAGCAGAATCGTCAGCAGGCTCCTGGGGAGGCTGCCCGGAGCAGGACTGCTGCCCTCGCGTGGCTGCGCCGGTCACGCCCAGGAGTCGAGGGTCGAGAGTTCGTCCTTCTTCCTGCGCAGATGAGAAGCCCTGACACCCACTAACCGGACCGCTCCCCTCCTGTCTTCGAAATTCTTCAGGAGAGATTTCACCGTGGTGAGCACGCTATCAAGGTCGTCCGAGTGTTCCGGGAGGGTTTTCTCCATCGTGTGCGTCTCGAACCCTCGAAACCTTATCTTGACTCCGACGGTCCTGAACTGCAGGTTGCCTCTCTTGAGACCCCTTACCAGCTCGTGCGCGAGCAGCTCAGCCTCCTTCATGACAGTTCCGTAGCCTTTGACATCCCTCCTGAAGGTCTTCTCGACGTTGAGAGACTTCGGCTGCCTCGGCCGTACGGCGATTCGCTCGGTTCCGTGGATGACCCCCCAGAGCCAGACTCCGTTCTTCCCGAACCATCTCACCAGCTGCTTTCCAGGGAGTGACTGAAGCTGAGAGATCGTCTCGATCCCCCTCCCCTTCAGGAAGTCGCCGGTCTTCTTCCCAACCCCCGGGATGACACCTACCGGGAGGGGCGCAAGGAACTCGGTCACCAGCGTCGGCGGGACGACCGTCAGGCCGTCTGGCTTCAAGAGGTCGGATGCTATCTTCGCGGAGGACTTGTTTGGGGCGATGCCTATGGAGCAGGTGAGCCCCTCTGCAGCGATCTCTCTCTTTATCTGCAGCGCGAACGACTTCGCCTGTTCGATACCTCGGACCCTGGAACTCACGTCCAGGAATGCCTCGTCTATCCCTACCTGCTCGAGCTCATCGGCGTGGCCTCTGAGTAGTTTCATTATTCGTGTGGAAGCCTCGCTGTACTTGCGGTAGTCGGGGCGTACGTAGACGGCGTCCGGCGCGATTCTGAAGGCGCGGGAGATCGGCATCCCCGACCTTACCCCCAGAGTCCTCGCCTCATAGGAGCAGGCGACGACCACACCTCTCCCCTTCCCTCCTTCGGGGTCGAAACCCACGATCAGCGGTTTGCCCTTGAGTGACGGGTTGTCACGAACCTCAACCGAGGCGTAGAAGGCGTCGATATCGATGTGGAAGATGGTTCTCTCCGGCTCGTTCATCTACTAACTCTGGAACTCTGCTAGGCTCTTCTGTCTCGGGCCTTCCGCCCCCTGCCTCCAGTCGACCTCGATCATCCCCATTAGGCGCCTGAACTCGTTGACCGACTCGGGCCCGAATCCGGCGAAGTGATTGTTGAAGAAGACGAAGGCTTGGTCGAGCGACCCGATCTTCTCCCGAAGTTTATCCGCCCATGCCTTCATCTCGGCCGACCTCTCCTTCTGTATCCCCTTGAATTCGGTGATGTCCCTCTCGCCGACCATCCTGAGGTAGCCGAAGTTCGCCGTCGACTGGGCGGGGGTCTCGAGGTACTGGTTGAGCGACCACGCCATCGCGACGTTGTTCTTTTCGAGCAGCCTGTAGACTTCGGGGTTGAACCAGGACTTGTGCCTGAACTCTACGGCGTGCGTGAACCTCGAGTCGAGCGAGGAGACAAAATTCTCCAGAACCTTCCGATGCGTCTC
>VBPP01000240.1 GCA_005877365.1 Nitrososphaerota archaeon | reverse complement strand
GTGGCTACGAGAGTCGTAATCAGCGGGTTGGGCTTCTTAATCAGCGGCAGAATCACTGCTCGTTGCGTGAGGACTCCCGCCCCGAAGATTATGATGACGGCCGGAATCACGGCCACCAAGAGCGGGATTTGAAGACCAGAGACCCCTAGGGACCCGAGCCCGAGTCTGCTTAGGTAGCTCTGCGGGGTATTGAGCCACCAGACTATGTAGGCGCCAGCCATGAAGAACGCGCCGTGCGCGAAGTTCAGTATTCTTATGGTGGAGTAGATGAGGGTCAGGCCCATAGCCATCAGCGCGTATAGAGAACCCAGGATGATGGCGCTCAGAAGTGGAGGGAGCAGCAGCGCGGTCTCAACCAATCGAATTCGGGCCCCCTAACTTCCTAGATAAGCCTGCATCACTTCTTTGCTTTCGAGCACTTCTTTGGCGCTTCCCTGCATCCTCACCTCTCCGTTCTCGATTAGATAGATGCAATCGCAGTCGGCTATCCTCTTCGGACTCTGTTCGACGACCAGCACTCCGACGCCCGTCTTCCTGATCTCTCCTATTTTCCCGTAGACTTCGTCGATCAAGATGGGGGCGAGACCGGCCGAAGGCTCGTCAATCATCAAGAGTTTCACGTTTTCCGCCATGAGGCCCCTGGCGATCGCGACCGTCTGTCTTTCGCCGCCACTCAGCGTTAGCGCGAGCTGGTTCTTTCGTTCGGCGATGTTTGGGAAGAGCTGATACACGCGCGCTAGGTTTTTGGCCTTGTTGCGCCATGAAGATTTTGCGAACGCGCCGGCGACCAGATTTTCCTGAACAGTCATCTGCGGGAAGAGCCTCGCTCCCTCGGGAATGTGAATCAGCCCCTTTTCGGCTACCTTGTAAGCGGGCATCCCTGTGATGTCTTCACCGTCAAACTTGACCTTCCCCGACGAAGGCCGCAAGAGGCCGGATGCAGTCCGGAGGATTGTGGTCTTCCCGTGGCCGTTTGCCCCTATTATGGCGGCGTATTCTCCTTTCTTGATTTCAAGACTCACTCCCTTCAGTACCTCGACCTGGCCGTACCCTGAGCGGACGTTCTCTAGAACTAGCAAGGCCTAGTCGCCTAGAAGTATCCCTCTCCGAGGTAGACCTTTATCACCTGGACGTCCTTCGAAACCTCCGGAGGCGAGCCTTCTGCAATTTTCTCGCCTCTGTGCATCACTATGGCCCTGTCGGCCCAGGCGAAGATGGCCCTTATGTTGTGTTCTATAATCATGACAGTTACCCCCTGCTCCCTTATCTTCGTAATCATACCGAGCTCCTCTGCGACTTCCTGGTTGTTGAGCCCAGCTAGAGGTTCGTCGAGCATCACAAGTTTTGGCTTGACCGCCAAAGCGGAAGCAATCATGAGTCTCTTCTTGCCGTATATGTCGAGTAGGTCGGTCGGAGACTTGGCTTTGTCTGCCAATCCGACGAACCCCAGACAAGAAAGACGGCACCTGGAAGGTCCTGGCCAGACCCAGGTGCGTGATTCTGTGGGGAGGTAGCTTGTCGATTCTATGCCCGTCGAAGACGACGGTCCCCTGGTTGGGCCTGAGGACCTTCGAGATTACGTTGAATAGTGTGGTCTTCCCCGACCCGTTGGGCCCGACTATCGCGAGAATCTCCTTCTCTTTGACGCCGAAGCTCAGATCGATGACCGCCTTCAGCGAACCGAAGCTCTTGCTCAGGTTCGTGCTTTCGAGAATCGCCAATTGCGCGCTTCCCGTGCTCGTACTAGCGCGCTATTTAACTCGTAGAGCGCTCGAAATGGATTTCAAAATGATTTGCAGACTTTGTAGACCGAATATTGAATCTGAAAGACTACGTTGCGGACGGGGCTTCTCTACGGCTTGATGTTGCCTCTGGTTGCGGCGCTGACTCTGGAGAAGTATTCTGGTTCCTCGAAGGTCTCGTCGGCATAGTTCGGTTGGATGCCGTCGGTGGACCAGGCGAACTGGCCACTGGTGTAGAAGGCCTTCGGGTCGTCCTTCATTACCGCCTGCTGCAGTGGACTCCAGTAGACTTGGTCGGTCTCCTGGAAGCCTGTCTTGGCAATTACGGCCGGGTCGAACCAGTAGCTCGACGCCCTTTCGCTCCCGATCAGGATGCGGGTCGGGGTGTTGCCCGGCCTGGTGTATGGTTTGTTGATGGTCCTATCGCCGTCCACCGGCGGGGTTTCGCCAATCCTGTTCTTAATTTGGTAGGTGACGACTGGTCCTCCCATCGGAAGGTCCAAGTTGAATTTCTCAAACGGCCAGACTCTAACGAGCTGACCAGGTCTCATCGACCAAGGTCCCCCTAGACCTACCGTCACATAATCTGCGTGATTGGTATCAACACTGCTGTTAAGGATTGCAGACATCCTCCTAGCTTTGTCGCCGACGAATCCGCCCGCCATTCCGCCAACTGTTAGGCTGTTCCAGGCGAAGTCCTGGGACTGCGCTGAGTCTGCCAGGGCCGGTGCGCTGTTGAATTTGGCCCAGTAGTGAGCCTCATAATCGTATCCCCTCCCGTTCCTGAGCAGACCTCTGCATTCGTGAAAGAGAGACCCAACCGCGTTCTGACCCGCTAGTGGTATGAAGTCAGGGATTGACGGGCCGTACTGCCAGAAGACGAGTGATGGCAACGGATCCTCGTTGAACTGTTTCAGGAAGGCCGCCTCGTCAGAAGGGGCGAAGTCGGTGTTGAATATGATGTCCGGTGGGTCCTGCTTTAGCTGGGCGAGCATCGTCCCGTATTCGACTGTGCCGAAGTCGATGAGCTGGTGAAAGCTGTTCTTGTAGCCGGCGTTATCCATTAGTACTTTAAATGTGTGGAGAATCCTCTGACCGTACGAACCAGCAGTCTCGATGGTCGCATATTTCTTGTTAATTGGTGTGTGCTTCCCGTGCTCAATCCAGCCTTGATAGTTCATGAACAGGTTTCTCGAGTAGTCCTCGTCGTGGATGACCCCCATGAACACGTTCCAGTAGGGATGAGTCGGATACGCTGGGACCTTTCCGTCGTAGCTGGGAAAGCCGTTGAAGCTCCTCCAGGTCACGTCGCTCTGAGTAGGGTAAGTTCCTGCCCACGTCCCGTTCAGTAGCACGTTGCTTTCGTGGAAGCCGGAGATGTCATGGTTGATGTAGTAGTGATCGTACTTCGCCGCCTCGGGCTCCTCCGTGCCGTCGACTGTGACGTAGTCGGTGAGGATGAAGTCGACATTGTCCTGAGAGAACAGCAGTCGGATAGCCGCGCTCGCTTGCATGGTGTTCTTGGCAGGGACGTCGACATTGATGAACTTGTAACTCGGCGCGCCGTTCGGGAGAGAGCCGAATATTGCCACCCAGTCGTCGAATGCCATCTTGCTCGACTTTATTCCGGAGAGGCCATCGCCTGCGAACAGGCCGGTCTCGGGGAACGCTGAACCAACAAGCATTTGCTTTCCCACGGTGGGGCTCGTCTGCGAGCTAATCGTGTTGACCGTGGTCGTCTCGGTGACCGTCGTCGGCGAAACGGTAGGAGATCGTAAGAGGTAACCACCAGCGGCGCCGGCAATGCCAGCGACGATTGCACCGCCGACTATGCCCTTTACAAAAGACCTGCGAGTGACGTCCGCGGCAGACATTCCGCCGCCAGACGCGTTGGTTAACGACTTCTTAGAAACTTCGTCAGCTTCTGGTGACGATTCGGCGCCGTCTAACGCCATTACCTCAAGGTAAGTCCACTTCGCATATAAATCTATAGTGCGTTCTTCTTCGACGCTCCGATGACTTGCCTGTCGGAAAGATTTGTTGCCCCGGAGGACGCAGTCCCCGATTCGGAATGGTGAAATAAGCCGGCCGCCCTTGTGGCAAGAGCGCTCTTGGTTTGTAGCTTCAGAATGGTGGGTGACACTCGCTGAACGCTTCCGCACTGGTAGCGAGAAACCTCAGTGCGACACGAGTAAGGACAGCCATTATCATAATCGCGGTTGCAGTGGTTGTCGGACTCCTCTTCTCCACCCTGGTCAT
>VBPP01000239.1 GCA_005877365.1 Nitrososphaerota archaeon | reverse complement strand
TACCAGCTCTTTGTGCTCCTCCAGGTGGTACTGAGCGGCGGGCAGCGAGCGGCCGAGGATCTTTGCGATGCTCCTGATGCTCAGGATTTGAGTGTCCTTGGGATACGGTCCGTGCGTGGAAACCGCAAAGAAGTGCTCGTCATACTCCGTCTCAATCAGGTTTCTTGACATATCGGCGAGGGCAAGCCTCCAGTGGAACCTTTTCACTATCTTGGCCATCACTTCGGGCGGAATCATGAACTTCAATGGAAGGTACTCTGGCTATGATTTGACCACTCGAAGTTTAGGCTTCTGGGGAATCTCTGAAGGCCTCGAGCTTGCTGTTTGGATTTCGGCAAAAGTTGGATTGAAGCAGCCGGATGGTCGGGTCCCGAGAGGTAGATCAAGAGGTCGAAGCCTTTCGAGAAGCTGGCTGTCTCATCTGTTGCGACTTGGACGACAGCCAAGTCATCAGGCGGATAAAGCTCTTCCAGGGGCTAATATCTTTTCTGAACCCTGTCTATAGTGTTATTTCTCGTCCGACCCCCAGAGACTTCGCCTTGGCGTACACGGCGGCCGCCGTTGAGACGTCCTCGATGGCCAGCCCCACAGACTTGAAGAGCGTTATCTCATCGGGTTTCTCTCTACCTCTCTTCCCACCCAGAACCACCTCCCCCAGTTCGCCGTAGATCATCTCCTTTGAGAACCGTCCCTCCGCCATCGGAATCAGGAAATCTCCCGCCTCCTTCAGGTTGGCCTCCAAGGAATCGACGATGATTCTCGCGGAGGAGACCACCCTTTCATCCAGTTCCCTGGCCTGAGGAGAATGCGAACCTATTCCGTTGATGTGGGTCCCCCTCTTCACCCAACTCCCGTCAAAGACCGGAGTCTTCGAGGTCGTCGCCGTGACGCCGATGTCGCTCTCTGCCACCTCCTGCGGCCTTCCCGACCTAACCTTGATTCCCGTCTTCTTGCTCATCCTCTCGCAGAAATCCTCGCACCTCTTCGGATCACGCGAGTTTACGACTACCCCATCTAACCTTCGCACCTCGGAGATCGCTAGGAGGTGGGTCTCCCCCTGGACCCCTGAACCGAAGATCCCCAGCGTCGACGCGTCTTCCCGAGCCATGTACTTCGTCGCCACCGCACTCGCGGCCGCAGTTCTGACGGCAGTCACGTAGGTGCCGTCCACGATGGCCATCGGCATTCCACTCTTGGCGTCCAGGAGAAGTATCGAACCGATAACCGTCGGGAGGCCAAATTTCTCTCTATTCCTCCCGAAGGCCGAGACGACCTTGATCCCCAGTTGGTCCTTCCCGGGGAGGTATGCCGGCATGAACGCGCTCACACCTTCGTGGGCTTCCACCCTGATTGTGAGGCGGACGGGCATCACGACCTTCCCCGAGCCGAGGTCTCGGAAGGCCCCCTCCACCGCGTCTATCGCGGTGGGGTAGTCCAGGACGCCCACGAGGTCGTCGGCATCCAAGATGAGTGTCATCTCAGCGCAACTCCCGTCTGCCCGAGGGGCGATTACCTGGTCGAGCCTCAGCCGCGATCAGGTCTATCTTCGCAATCACTCCTTCGATTTCTTCTCCTGATGAGACGAGCACGGCCGGGACATAACCAAAGAGTGAGAGTAGAGCTCCAGTCGGGGTATCGCCGTTGACGACTGGGAGGGCAGGCCCCATGAATTTTCTGACCGGTTGAGACAAGACCTTCACCGGCTCGCGACTCTCTGCCAACAGGGTAAGGATGCCACTCTCTGTAACTGAACCGACGGAGCGCCCCCCCTCCAGTACAGGCATCTGGGAGATGCCACGCTTCTTCATCAGCGCGATGCAGTCCGAGAGCTTCTCGGCCGTCTGCACACTGATCACGGGTGACGACATCACATCGGCAGCCTTCTTCTCCGCGGTCGCCCTGCTCGAACTCAGAACCTCCGAGATCGCCTTCAGCGAGCTGAACGCTGGGTCAACCATCCCTGCCTCTATCTTCGCGATGAGGGACTGGCTTACTCCCGCCTCACGCGCCAGCCTCGCCTGCGTCATCCCCAGCTGAAGCCTGAGCCTCTTGAGCTGCCTCGGGTCGACGAGCGCCAAGGTCATTATTCTTATCGGAATAATCTTGTCAAGAGGTTATTTATACTATTACTGTCAAGACTGAGCGAGATATGACATCAACCATACCGACGGAGCCTATCGGGAGCATCCCGAGGCCTCCCGAGCTGCTGCAGGCAGTACGGGATCACGCCGCGAGGAAGACTTCGCTTCACACGCTTGAGGGTGCCTATGACGATGCCATCAAGAAGACGATCAGGCAGTTCGAGGCTACAGGCTCGCCGATAATTACGGATGGGGAGCAGAGCAAGCCGAGCTTCGCCACGTACCCCGTCGCGGGCGGAAGGAACATCGTCGAGTCAGGGGGGCTGGTGGTGACCTTCTCCGACAGGCACGTCCGGGCCCTACCGAAGCTCACCTCAGGGCCGTTCAGGTATCAGCAGTACGCTTCGGATTATGTGAAGAAGGCGAGGGGGTTCACCTCGCTTCCGCTTAAGCAGGCCGTAATCTCAGCCAGCCTCCTCTCTACGCTCTACCCGGAGAAATCCATCCAAGGCTACTCGCGAGAGGCTTTCACTGAAGACCTCATACAGGAGGTCACGAAGGATATCAGCGGCAGCCTCAGGGCGGGGGCAGAGGTCGTGCAGGTCGACTTCACGGAGGCGCCTCTCGCGAGGAAGCTGGACCCGAGTGGCAAGCTGCTGAAGGAGTTCGTGGCGATAAACAACGAGGTATTCAGCAGGCTCAAGCCCGGGGAGCGGGAGAGGGTGGGCGTCCACGTCTGC
This sequence comes from Nitrososphaerota archaeon, assembly GCA_005877365.1. Classification (GTDB taxonomy): domain Archaea; phylum Thermoproteota; class Nitrososphaeria; order Nitrososphaerales; family Gagatemarchaeaceae; genus TA-13. The sequence goes on along the minus strand of VBPP01000239.1, from coordinate 9,863 downwards.
AAGGGCGGCGACTGGGACTCGACGCATAGCGGAGAAGTGGACTACGCGGCGGTCCTCCCGGATGTCTTCGAGCTGAAGGTCCCACGGTTCTACTTCGCAATCGCCGGTGAGGCAGACCCGGATCGCACCTTGAAGCTTCTGGCCGACTATGTAGAGGGGAGAAGGAAGATATTCGTCGGAGTCACGGATCCAATCAGCAAGGAGCAGGAGACACCCGAGGTCGTCGAGAGGCGAGTCATCAAGGCGGCGAAGCTCATCGACCTTAAGAACCTCGGGACGACAGATGACTGCGGCTTTGCGCCATTCGGGGACGACAGCTCCACGTCTAGGGAGCTCGCCTTCGCAAAGATACGCGCTAGGGTAGAGGGGACTCAGAGGGCAGAGAAGAGACTTCGCTAGCTCCTTCCTCCCGCGCTCCCGCGGCCACCCTCGAGGAACGAGCCGTAGGTTCGTGAGAACTCGCTGGCGCTCAGCGGCGGAACCGACCCGATCTTGAGATTCTCCGTCACATGCTCCGGCTGCTTGTGGCCCACAAGGGGAGCGATGACTGATGGGTGGGTCGAACGCGGAAACTGCAGCAGGAAGCCGCTGCGCGTGTAACCCTCCTTCTGATAATCAGCCGAGAGGAGCCGCCCGTGGTCGAGTGGGGCGCTGGTGAAGATACCCACTCCAAGGCGTTCGGCGGCCTCGAGTACCGATAGCTGGTCATCCATCATCCTCTGATTGCGAGTGAACGCCTCCGTCATCCCCAGATTCAGGGGGAGCTGTATGAACCGGAATCCGTGGTCCCCTCCACCGACGTTCCTGGCAACGTCGACTGCGTCATCCAGGTTCAAGTGTTCGGGGTGAGAATTGGGAACCCTGAATGAGTTCCACGTTGCGAGCCCGTAGTACTTCAGCCTCCCCCTCCGCCTCTCCTCCTCGTAGTAGGAGAAAACAGCCTCGAGTCTCTCCAGAAAGCGCCTGATGCCTATCTCCCGGAGCCACGCCTCCCCTGCGTTGTGGAGGTACATCAGGTCCAGGGCGCCCACTCCGAGGTTTCTCAGGCTGCGCTCGAACTGGGCCTTGAGGAAGGGGACGGACGTGCTGTGCATTTCAGCTCCGATCTCGTCTGGCTTGAGAATCCCGGGCTTCACGAACTCTCTGTGAATGTATGTCCAGATGTCCATCGGAAGTTCTCCGTCGTTGGTGACGTAACCGTTCTTCGAGGCGAGGAATACCTCCTCCCTCTTCACGACTCCCTCCTGAGCCAACCTCTGGAGCGCCCTGCCGACCGACCTCTCGCCTCTTTGAGACCTGTAGTTTATCGCCGTGTCGACGACATTAATCACGCCAGATTTCAGCGAAGCGAAGACGGCCTCCTCCACGAGCTGGTCTGTGTACGCGTCCGGGTCCCCAAGATACGTTCCAATCCCGAGCGACCCGAGGCTCAAAGATTCGAATGTCCTGAAGTGAGACCCTAAAGCGCTCTCCCCTTTGACCGATCTTTCGGCGAACTTCATGGCTTAAGGACTGCGATGGCCTCCACCTAGGTCAGCACCCTGCGCTCGTTCCTCGACTGGCGGGGAAGGGCGTCACTAGCTGATCGGAGAGGAGGTCAGTCGCCTAGCTCCTGGTTCGAGCCTGTCGGGCACCGGCAGCAGGCTGAAGATACGCACTCGGTCTCAATTCGCGGAGCCTCTCTCGCCTCAAACCGCTCTTCGAAGCGAGGTCGAGGTCGACGACCACAGAGGTCGTCTTGTCTTGAGCCGTTCTCTCGAAAAGCTCCATGACGTGCTCTTTCTTGTCGTAGATTAGGTCGATTACGGAGCTTCTTCCGAGAAACTTAGGAGGATGGTAGACGTTCGGGGCGACGACCGGCACACGATTCTCGAGGGCCCGCGCCCTCAGGTAGACGAGCCATGGTTCGGTCCCGCTGGCGGCTATGAAGGAAGGGACTACCAACAGCTCGGCCCCCATCAAGGTCAGAGTTCTGGAACTCTCAGGGAAGACGACATCGTGGCAGACCAGGACACCGACCCTAGCGCCGTCGACCGTGACGAGCCTGAATCCTGAACCCTCACTCGCCATCCTTTTCTCCCGCCGGTAAAGATGCACCTTGTCTTGACGAGAGAGGACCGACCCCCTAGGCGAGACCGTGAGGCTCGTAAGGTGCGTGCGACCGCCTCGAGACTCATAGTACGCTCCCAGGTTGATGTATGCGTCGAGCTCCTCCGCGAGTTTCGTGAATCGCCGAAGGATGGGGTCGTCGTCGTCCTTGAGAACTTTGGAGAGAAGCCAGTGCTCGGGGAGGCAGATCAGCCTCGCTCCCTTCTCGGCTGCGCCCCGAACCAGGGCTTCCGCATCTTTGAGGGCTCTGCCCGGGTTATTGCCGTAAATGCCGGTCTGAACGGCTGCGACCCTGATGCGGCCCAAAGACCCCCCCACATCACGTTGCGATCCCCTGGTATTTCTGGGTGGTCGAATTGCAAGGATATTACACACCATCCAGCAGCCCAAATTTGTGAAGGAGCAGGAGCCAGCCGACCCCTTGAAGGACATCAAGTCGTCCCGCGGCAGAGAGCTCGAGGGAAGGACAGTCATTCTCTGCGTGACTGGCAGCGTCGCCTCCATCGAGGTCCCTTCACTCGCCAGAGAGCTGATGAGGCACGGGGCAGAAGTAAACGCGGTGATGTCCGAGGCAGCCGAGAAGCTCGTAAGGCCCGAGACATTGGAGTGGGCAACTGGGAACCCTATCGTCAGGAGACTTACGGGGAAGACGGAGCACGTAAGGCTGGCAGGAAAGTGGAAGGGCAAAGCCGACCTGGTCCTTATCGCGCCCTGCACCGCGAATACGATGTCGAAGGTAGCGGTCGGCATTGACGATACGCCCGTCACGACGATGGCGTCGATGGCACTCGGCGGAGGAATCCCACTCGTAATCTGTCCGGCCGCCCACGAGCCGATGTACAAGAATCCGGCCGTCGTCTCGAACATGCAGAGGCTCAGGGAGAGGGGTGTCGATTTCGTCGGACCGAGGTTCGAGGAGGGGAAGGCGAAGATGGCGAGCATCGACGAAATCGTTCAGGCGGTGCTCCGAAGCTTCACGAGAAAGGACATGCAGGGAAAGCGGGTGGTGGTGACCGGAGGCCCGACCGTCGAATTCATCGACCCGGTGAGAGTGATCACCAACCTGAGCTCTGGCAAGATGGGCCTCGCGCTAGCGATGGAGGCGTGGAGAAGGGGGGCAGAAGTATCCTACATCTTTGGGGGAGGATTGCACCCTCCTGAGTTCATCCGTTCGAGGAGGGTGTTAACGACAAAGGACATGCTTGACGCCGTCTTATCTGAAATCAAGGCCAGCGAGGCAGACGCTTTCATCTCCGCGGCAGCACCGGGCGACCTCGCCCCGATGACCCCTTCAGAGAGCAAGATACCAACGCGGGAAGGCGAGATTGACCTCAGGTTGAAACCCACACCGAAGATAATCGATAACGTGAGGAAGAGATGGCCCAAGCTGTGCATAGTCGCGTTCAAGGCCGAGACCGCCTCCTCGCAAGGAGACCTGAAGCAGGCTGCGAAGCGATTCATGCATCACGCGGGTGCAGACCTGGTGGTGGCTAACGACGTCTCCAACGGGAAGGGGTTCGGTGCGGATACGAACAGCGTACTGATACTCGGCGGCAGGACGACGAGAAAGTTGAGCGAACGACCAAAGGAGCAAATAGCGAAGGTGATTCTCGATATGGTGGCCGCACGATTGAAGAAAAAGACTCGTTAAGTTCGTCGACCACAGGGATGCTCCGGCTGAAGACTGGAACTCCCCCGCGCATCCGCGCCAACGGGAGGGCATGCCTCGACGAGTTGGGGAGGGGGTGAGTTGCAACTAGAGTCACTGTTGCGGAGGCGAGCCATGATTCGGGCCTTCAGACGAGACGCAATCGAGGATGACAAGGTATGGAGAATTTTGAGAAATGCGTGGAGGGCTCCTAGCGCCGGGCATCTGGAGCCGCAGGACTTCGTGGTCGTTAGGGACGAGGGCGTCAAGAAGAGCCTGGCTGAGGCGGCTCTTGGGCAGGCCTTCGTAGGAAAGGCGCCCGTGGTAATCGTCGTCTGCTCTGACACGAGGAGGAATGTTGGAAGGTATGGGGAGAGGGGGAGGGATTTCTACAGCATCATCGATGGTTCATTCGCATCTTTCATAATACTGCTCTCCGCCGTTGAGCTAGGCTTGGGAGCCTGCTTCGTGGGGGCTTTCGATGATGAGAGGGTGTCGAAGGTCCTGGGGCTCCCGAAAGAAGTCAGGCCGATTGGGATAATTCCACTCGGAAAACCTGCCGAGATACCACGAAGATTGAATCGCCAACCGCTCGAGCGGAGGGTCCATTACAACAGTTACGGCAATTCTTTATCTCGCGCAGTGAAGCGATGAGACAACACCTCTTGGCTAGCCATCCAAGTCAGTCGTTGGCGCTGTTTTGTCACCCAACCAGCCCTTCTCTCTGGCCAAACGAAGGCGTAAGCAACGGGTGCGAGATCTCGCGTCTCGGCCGAAGCCGCCTCCCTCCTATTGTTATTCCTGACCAACTTGTCAAACAAAAGGAGCCAAGAACGACAAATTCCTCTCGTCCACGGATAGCGAACGTTGACGCTGAAGAACGTCCAATTGTTCGGACCCGACGAGCCCGTCCTGTTGAGTCGCCACGCCTCTATCGAGCAACCTGTCTCTGGGAACGGTATGCTCTACCTTACGGACCGAAGGCTCATCCTGATTCATAGGTCCGGGGTTTTGCGAAAGACGGAGACCCCACTTCTCGACCTCACTCTCGACGAGATAAGCTACGTGAGAGTCGAGGGGACTCTGTGGAAGGTCCTGGTGATCGGTGCACGAACCCCGGGCGGCCGGGTGGTCGCCTACAAGGTCCATGCACAGAACCCGGGAGTCTGGAAGGCACAGATCTACAGTCTGAAGGGAAGTCTGGGAGGAATCAGGTTCATCCCACCACGAACTCCACCGTCAGCATTGAATCAGACCTCGCACATCGCTCACCCAGCACAACAGGCAACCAAATTCTGTATAGACTGCGGCCACCGTCTACCGCCCGAGGCGGCCTTCTGCTCATCCTGCGGCGGTCCGCAGTGAGTGTTAATTGATTAGATCTTGAAGGAGAAGAACCAATGAGCGAGGAGAAGAGCCTTCTGCGATGGGGTGGTCTGGCCGGAATGCTGGCTGGCATCGTCTTCATTCTCGTCCCCATCACACTATTTGGTTTTGTGCCACCGGCGCCTGCCGACCCCGCGGGATTGGTCATGAGGTTCCCCGATGTCAGAGCGGCCATTGCGGTGGGGAATGGCCTCGACTTTGTGGTCAACATCTTCCGGGTTGCCCTTATCCTCGCCCTGTATCGGGCTCTCGGCGGGACGAGCCTCGCGCCCGCGCTCTTCGGGAGCGTCCTCTTCGTTCTAGGTCTAGGGGTGCTCTTTGTTGAATCCAGCACGCAGGTCGCTTTCGACTCGATCTCCAACCTCTATCATGCTCCCGGGGCGACCCCCGTGGAGCAGGCGACGCTCGCCCTCGTGTGGCAGGCGACCCAGGGCATGTTCAATCAGTTTGACACCGCAGCGATACTCCTCCTGTCGGCAGGTATCATCGTTCTCGGAGTGGCCATGTTCAGGGCCCCGGCCTTTGGCAAGGGCTTTGGCGGGTTGAGCGTGGTGCTCGGGGCGGCTACGGTCGTGGCGATATCTTTCTTTGGGGTCACCTCCATCTTGTCCGCCCTTCTTGTCCTTCCCATATTTGTCATCCTTCCCATCCTCCTGGGATGGAAGGTCTACAGTCTGTCAAGGCCGCCTAGGAGCCTGGCAGCATGGCAGCAACCCATGAGAATTAAGAGAGCTGTGGAGGTCGCCTAGTTTCCTGCCATGACCCCAGAACGATACCGCGGTATCGCCTTCGGCTTTCCTGGCGCGAGCTCGGGTATACGCATCACTCCGTTTATCGCGGCGTTCGCGTTTCTCTTCTTACTTCATTGCGAAATCAAAAAGAGAGTTCCTCTACTTAGCGACCCCGCTTAGGCTCGGATAGAAGGCGGGTGGCGTTGTTAGAGTCTCACCGAATAGATCAGTCGACCGAAACAGAGAGAAAGGATTTTGATTTTTGGCGTTCAAATATTATCGGTGGTGATGTCTGACAATGAAGAACCAAGGGCGACAATGAAGCAGATGGAATTGTTAAGAAACAAAGGAGTTGCTGAGAATTGATTGATTCGACTCTCGGCACCTTCCCCTTAGGAGACGTCCTCAAGCTCACTCTCTCACAACACTCCTTTTCCACTCTTTTCTTGGCTTGCTCCGGCGAGAAATTCGGCTATCCACCCTCACACCGGCCCTCCTGAGATCCACAGGCTTGATTCCACCGGCCGTCGCCGTGAGTTGTTGCCAGCCGGACCCTGATGTTACGTTGAATGCCCCAATGTATCCGCCCGGCAGAATCTGGAATGGCTTCGTGATCTTATTTCCGAAGTCGAACTGGGTGCTTCCCTCTGCTCTGAAGGATTCGAACCATGTCGGGTAGACGAAATCCGAGACCTTGACCCCTCCGATATTGTATGCCAGCGAATCCGCCTCGCAGGCATCGCAGACCTCGTACGCGTAGATTACCCCACCCGTGGAGTTGGCATCCTGCACGAATACAGTGAGGTTGACATCGGGATCGGCGAGCATCTCGAGCATTTCATGGGTCACAGTGACGGGCCACTGAAGGCCGTTCCGGATATCTTCCCCTGCGAACGCCTTCGCCAGCGGCATCCCGCTCGGGGAGAGGTCGTGATAGCCGAGCGCGTTCGCCTGGTCCGAGTTGTCCAGGATAACCAACATCCAAGAAGAAGGGTCTGGGTTGGTGCCCTGGGGGACGAACGAGAGGTCCGCGTCTATCCCAAAGGCGGCGGCGAAGTCACGACGGACCTGAGTCTGGAAGGCGGGGACGGCCGCCCGCACCTGCGCGTCTGAGAGCACTGTGCTCTCGTTGACAATCTGAATCTTGATGTTCGCCATTTACATAAGCGAGGAGAGCAGTAACTATAAGAATTCTCATTCCGGCGGGTAAGCCTTGGTTTCCTCCCAGCAGGGGATCTCCGCGATTAAGAACATAGTCGTGATATTCCAGGAGAATCACACCTTCGATTGCTATTTTGGGGCCTTTCCGGGCGCCAACGGCACTTCTGGGAAGAATATCTGCCTCCCCCAGTCCCCGGGCTCCTCGCAGTGCGTGAAGCCGTTTCACCTTTCAAACCTCGGCCCACCGGATATGCCCCACGGCTGGGACGCGGCTCATTCGGATTACGACGGGGGAAAGATGGATGCATTCGTCTACACCGAACGCGGGAGTCAGACGATGGGGTTCTACGATGGAACGGACATCCCCCACTACTGGAAGGCGGCTAAGAGCTACGTGCTCTGCGACAGATTCTTCACCTCCGTGATGACGCAGAGCGCGCCCAATCACCTGTACCTCGTCGCCGGGACCTCTGGCGGTAACACCTCGAACAAACTGCCGCCGACCCTGGCCTTCGAGCCGATTTTCAAGCAGCTGGATGGGAAACGGATCACCTGGAGAGTCTACGGATTCAACAGATGGTTCAAGGGCTTCGAGTACGTGCAGCGTAACCCGGGCTTGAAGGCGAACTTCGCAGGCTCAGCGAGGTTCGCGCAGGACCTTTCGAAAGGCAACCTGCCGCAGATATCGTGGGTGATCGGGGCCTCAGGGGGATCCGAGCATGCCCCGGAAAACATCCAGTTGGGCGCGAACTCCGTCGCCAGCCTGGTCAACGGCCTCGGGGCATCGAAGTACTGGGGTTCATTGGCGGCCTACGTGGCCTGGGACGACTACGGAGGTTGGTACGATCATGTGGCGCCGCCGCAGGTTGACTCCTACGGCTACGGGTTCAGAGTGCCCTGCCTCGTAATCTCTCCCTACGCGAAGAGGAGATACGTAGACAGCCAGACGAACGACCACACCTCGATCTTGAAGTTCATTGAAACTCTCTTCGGGCTGAAGGCGCTCAGCACCCGCGACGCCTCCGCGAACAACATGAGCGAGGCGTTCGATTTCAGCCAGAAGCCCCGAACCTTCGAGCCGATCTGACCTGGGCTAGGCGACCTTGCACCCTTTTCAGTATTTAATATGACGAAAGGAAGGGTGCCAATAGGTATCGAAAAATGAAACGAACCCGACTGGTCGCGTCCGAATTCCTACTGGCCGTTCTTCTTCTTTCAAACTCCGCCGTCTCCTCCTCGAAGGATGCGAACCCGACCGCGGGTAGACCTGCCCCCCTGATTTCGTCTGTCCACACCATTCAAGGCGTGATCTCCGCAGCGAACGATACAGGGGGAGGCGTGGTCGGGTCCGAGTCACAACCGGCGCCTTCCGCGAATTCCCCTCTCGCGACCGGGTTCGCCGGTTTGTCGTACGGCACGAGTTACGCGTGTGGCGCCGGCTTCACCTGCACTGATCGCGCTACTCCTCCCGATGTGCAGATTGCTGCGGGCCCCAACTACATCGTCGAGATGGTCAACATAGTGTACGGGGTCTGGACGAAGCAGGGCGCACTCGTCAAGGTTTCGGGGCTTGCCTCACTGTGGGGAAGCGGGAGTGACTACATCGGCGATCCCAAGGTACTGTACGATTCGCAGAGCGGGAGGTGGTTTGCTTCGCTGCTGGACGTCAGTCAGGGGTCCGTGAGGGTTGGGGCCTCAGCCTCCGACGACCCTACCGGGAGCTGGCACACGTACTCCTTCAAGACTTCGGGGTACTGCCCCGACCAGCCCATCCTCGGAGTCAACGACGACAAGGTGATGGTCTCCGCTAACGACTTCCTTCCGGGCTCGAAGGGGTGCAGCGGGACCTTCGTCGGGCTCCAGTACTGGATTTTCAACAAATCTCAGATGCTCACAGGCGCCTCCGTCGAGTACCAGGTCATCCCGCCAGACAGTAGCCTCTTCTCTCTGCATCCCGTCCACTCGCTTACCTCAACCAAGACCGAATACATCATCAGCTCTTTTACCTCGGGCTCCGGGCTGAACCTCTACTCTGTCACCGGGGTTCCTCCGAACGTCCAGATAAGCCAACGCGTACTGTCCATTTCTACCCTGCACGCCCCGCCGCCCGCTCCCCAACTGAATGCGGCCACAAAGATCGATACGGGTGATAATCGCGTTCTCGACGCTAGCTGGTCCAACGGGACGATGTGGGTCTCCCTCAATGATGGATGTACTCCAGCCGGCGACTCTGTGCTTCGCTCCTGCCTCCGCCTTATTCAGGTGAACACGAACACGAACTCGGTGGTGCAGGACTGGGACGTCGCCACTCCCGGTTACTACTACTACTATCCCGCCCTTCGGGCGGACTCGAAGGGTGACCTCTTCGTCATCTTCGGCTACTCGAACTCGTCGGTCTATCCCTCCGTGGCAGTCGCGATGCACGGTTTTGCCGACCCCAAGAACACTCTCGAGCAACCCATCACTTTTTTGGCAGCAGGATCGGGTCCGGAGGTCAATGCGACGGGATTCTGCCCTGAATACCCCGTGTGCAGGTACGGCGATTACTTCGGCGCAACGACCGACCCATCCGACCCCTCTTTCGTCTGGGTCGCTGGGCAGTACGGAAGTCAGAGTGGATGGTCGACGTGGATAGCCGGGGTGAGGATGCCCGGCACGCCAGTCCCCCTGACCTTTAGCTACACGACGAGGGGAGGCGCCCCGTCCGCCGCCCCCTCCGTGACCTTCACCTCATCGGGTGCTCGTCAGTCTTCACAATTATCGTCGTCTCCGACCACCTATCTCGCTGACTACGGGACACAGTGGAATGTCACGAACCCACTCGCCGG
>VBPP01000006.1 GCA_005877365.1 Nitrososphaerota archaeon | reverse complement strand
TACGTCGGCGCCAACGACATAACCGTCGTGGCGCGTGTCTTCGCGATATATCCCATCAGCGAGTATGAGAGGAAGGATGGCAGTGGGAGGGGGAGGTACAGACGAATTGGACTCTTCGATTCGGACAACGTTGCTCGAGTGACGCTCTGGGATGACAGGGTGGAGGACGTCGATCAGACTGGAATCACGCTCGATTCTCCCGTGAGGGTCGTCAGCGGGTACGTCAAGCAGGGGTTCGACGGCAAACCGAACCTGAACCTGGGGAGGAGGGGAAGGATCGAAAAGATCGAGGATGCGGAGCTATCGAGCAAGCTGGACAGCATCGAAAAGGCGGTGAGAACGCTTGGCAATCTGGATGAAGATAAGCAGATTATCGCTCTGGACGCGATTCTGGCTTCAGAGGCCAGACGGTCCGACTTCACCAGGTCTGATGGCTCCCCGGGCTCATTACTTCAGTTCCGAGTCTCGGACGGAAAGGAGAGGAGGGAGGAACGAATTGCAATCTGGAGCCCATCCATTCCAACGCCAAGCTTCAAACTCGGTCAGAGGATCAGGGTCACCAACCTCAAAGTGAGAAAATCCTCTCAAGGCGAGCCCGAGCTACACGGGGACGCGGGCAGCGTAGTCATCCCTCTGGAGGCGGAGGTCCACGCGAGAGCCTTCAGGGTTGTCTCGACCGAGTTCGGAGAGACGACCCTGTTCCTCGTAGTAGATGACGCGAGGAGAGTCCACCAGCTTGAGCTGGTGGGCGATGCCGCGGGGCGCGCCATCTCAGTGAAGCCGGGAGACGTCGTCCGTGTGACTCCAGACGAAGACTTGAAGGAGAGGCTGGTCTGTCGGAGAAGCGGCTCCTTCGAAATCTCACAAGGTGATAGCATGCCTGAGCTCGAGTCGTTGGGCGTGAAGATAGACGCATTGAAGAGTTGCGCGTGGCCCGTCCTGGTGGAGAGTATAGCTCTGTCGAGGGGTGCGGTGCAAGAAGTTCATCTGAAGGACGGCTCTGTCGCCAAGAAGGGAGAAATCGTGATCGGCGATGATACCGCTGAAGTGAAGCTCATCGCGTGGCGAGAGCAAGCCGGGAAGGTCATGAGCATCGAACCGGGGGAGAGAGTGCGCGTGGTAGGGGCAAACCCGCAGTTGTCACCGATGGGAATTCTGACACTTCAGGTGTCCGGTTTTACGAGGATTGAAAGGCTCCGAGGCCGCTGAAACCGCTCCAGGCTAGGTCTTTGAACGGCGGAGGGCTTCGTACTCGTACACGAAGACAACGATTATCGCTATGACGAAGAGTGTGATCATCAGGCTGCTCAGGAAATCGTAGTAGCTCGTAGAGCTCAGGAACGAAGGGAACAATCCCTTTCATTTGCCTTCCGATTGGATAATAAGCGTTCCGAAGGTGCCGGGGGTGGGATTCGAGCCCACGACTTTCGGGGATCCGCCTAATCCTCTCCGGATTCCACCTAGCTTGGGATTATGAGTTTCGCTCACGATGAGCGTGCCCGGCGCAATAACCAAGCTATGCTACCCCGGCAACTTGCGCTCACCTCGGTGAGTTGAAAGATGTTTAAAGCATCACCAATTCTGGACATTCAGAACGCCTCGGTCGCGGGCTCGAAACGCAAACGGCGCAAGACTCCCGTCCCCGGCATTTTCATTATTTGATTCGAATTGATGGTAGCAGCGGTGAATCTCAAGAAGAATGAGCCGTGGGAGGGATTTCCACCCAGAAGAGGATTCGGACCCTCGACCTTTGCCTCATTGGATTCGGCTTTACCAAGGCAACGCTCTAGCCAGGCTGAGCTACCACGGCATGACGTTCACCCGCGTTTGACGTCAATTTATCACCTTTGTCCCGTTTCGCTTTGGACTAGGCCAAGTTCTCGGTTACATTGGAGGGGAATGGAGACTCGGAATTTCGCGTTCTCCGCGGCTTCGGCTTGGCCAGAAAATGCAAGTGCAATAGAAAGGTCCGTACGAAAGGTTTTCGACCTGTGATTAAGCGGGCTATGCTGTTGGCCGTCCTGAAGGAGAACGAGATCAGGTATCTGAAGGGGCGTACTCTCTGCAGGCTCGCCACCGCCTCGAAGGATGCGGAACCCCATGTGACGCCTGTGATCTATGCCATGGAAGGGGAGGACGTAATCGTAGCGGTAGACTATGGCGAGAAGAAGCTCAAGAACCTCCGCGAAAACCCGAAGGTTTCTCTCGTCGTTGACGAGTACCGGCCGAACAGGGCCGTGATGATTCAGGGGGAGTGCGAGATTCTGGAGAGAGGAAAGGAGTACCTCCGTCTCCAGAAGATTCTCTTCGACAAGTTCGAGTACTACAGGAAGAACCCGTGGAAAGAGGGCGAATCTCCTATCCTCAGGATTCGTCCAACCAAGTCCGTTTCGTGGGGGGTCTGATTCTTTTTATCCCGACCGGGAGACTCCGAGGGCTACTGCGGGGGTCGCCCAGAGCAATCGGCGGGAAGCCTGGTCAACGGCGCGAGCGAGAATTCTCCGCGTTGCTCAGGACCTCGTCCCTTAGTGTCGAGAAACTCGACGGGGAAGGGTTCGTGGGTTCGAATCCCACCCCCCGCACTGAAAAACCCAAAGTTAATGTTGCCATAAACTCATCTAAGCAATGATTAACTAACGCAAGTCGCTTGACAAACCTGTTCGCGACCGCGGGTCTCGTTTCATGATTCCCAGATGCAGTAGGAGAGGATCTCGCCAAAATCTAGTCAGGCCTTTATACCACTTTTCACACCTTCGAATCATGTCGATATCTAAGACTCCCTCCGACGAAGAACTGTATGCGAAGTTCATGGAGGCGCTAGCTAACAATGAGTCCGGTGACTGGATTCTGGCGGTGTTCGAGGGATCACCCAGCAAAGGCATGTATTCTTGGTGCTCCGACTGCGTGGCAGCAAGCCGCGACCTGAGTAGTTTCTTGGAAGAATACACTGGCGATGTCAAAGTGTCTCAGTTCAAAGTAGGGACCAAGGACGAATGGGAGGACAATGTCATCGGCCCGAGTCCCTTCAGGGTGAAGTTTCCCTTTCTATCCGACCTTCCCACGGCGATACTGTTCAATGGAAAACTGGACGTGGCTAGATTCATCGCACCTCGTAAAGAAGACCTGCTATACCTTAGCAATAGGGCAACCACTTACGAAAATCAAAAAGCGAACGGATCTTGGAATCCTCCAAAGGGAACTGAAATCCCACGGTACAAACCGGCGGCTCTTCTGAATAGGAAGAGAAGGGAGTAGTCCCACAACGCGTGAAACATCTTCCTCAACTCTAGCAGTGATTCGTTAACCTGAGGTTGCAATCCATCCAGAAGGCTGGGCTTGAACGAACTTGATTTCGCTAGTGGTGTGGAAGAATTCCCGCCTCCTCCACAAGCTAACCCCCGCGAGATCCAGGCCATGAAGATGCAGCCCAGTAATGACATGATCGTCCTCGGGGAGTGGCTCGATCGTCTCGCAGCTCACGTAGCACGGTCTGATCGATGAGTATCAGTTCGTCGTCAGTCCAATCCTGCTGGGAAGTGGCCAGCCGCTGCTGAGCGGTCTGTCGAGCACGATCGCGCTGGAGCTCAAGGAGGCGAAGTCGTATCAGTCGGGCAACGTCGTGCTGCGCTAGGCGCCACGACCGCGCGCCAGACGACCGCACACTTCCAACAGACGCCGTTGTCTAAAACAGGCCTGGGATAGTTCTTAAGGCGATGTCAGCTCGAAGAATTTCCGTCCGGCATCTTGCCGTAGTCCCGGCGACCGACAGCTGAACCACCACGTCGTCAACCCCATCGCCAATCACTACTTGCACTAGGGAACCGTCGCGAACCCAGCCTGTTCGAAATGGGCATCGAAGGTGAAAGCCGTCCTCACGCCGTACTTCTTCATTGTCGCGAAGGACATGCAATCTGTGAGACTCCATTCTTTGTCGGCATGTTGCTTGAATATCAGCATCCCATCGGAGAAGAGCCCCTCGCCGGAGTAGACTACGTTCACGAACTTCGACGCGAGGGTTGCTTCTGCGAGTTCTACAGCTTTGCCGTGGCTATGTGCGAAGCGAGTCAGAGTTATGGCCTCATCGAGGACATAGTCTGTTGTCACGAAGGAAGTTATCTGTGTCTCCCTGGCCGCTATCTTGCGCATCAGCTCGGCCGCTTTGGGATGGAAGTCGTCTCCGGCGTCGTAGTTTGCCTTCAGAGCCGCAGAGTCGATGAAGATGAGCAGGAGTTCACTTCCTCTTGTAAAGGAAGGCTTCGATTTCGTCAGACCTAACTTTCACTTTGAACTCGACCGGCTTGAGTCTGAAGAGGGGGTCATCTTTGAGGTCAATCACAGAAGCGCTCCACCAGCGTAGCGCTTGCCTTGCAGCCTCCTTGATAGTCATGTTCTTGCTCTTTGCGAGGCTGAGGAGAGTCTCGTAGTCGCCAGGCTCCAATTCGGTCTGCACGACCTTCTTCTTTCCACCTGTCATGCCCATTTAGCTGGGCATCTGACATTTAAATGTTCATCTACATGCAGCCTCAGATTCCATCCCCGCACTACGTTCAACTCACGACAGAGGCAGGCACTCTTATGACGGACGCGGCTCACCGATTGTCTCGGTCTTTTGATTGATCAGCGACCAGACGTAGTTAGGCGTGAGCGGAATCTTCTCGATCACCGCTTCTAGCGGACTAAGCGCATCTTCGACTGCATTAACAATCGCCGGGGTCGCCGCTATGGTTCCTGCCTCCCCGACGCCCTTGACGCCGAGGGGATTCAGAGGCGAAGGGGTTTCGGTACGGTAGGTCTCGATCAATGGTGCCGTATCCGTCGACGGGATCAGGTAGTCAGAGAGGGTAGCGGTCAGCGGCTGGCCGTTCTCGTCGTAGACCATCTGCTCGAGGAGAGCCTGCGAAACTCCCTGCAGGACTCCACCGTGGACCTGCCCCTCGACGATGAGGGGGTTGAGGACCTTCCCGACGTCGTCGACGGCAACGTACTTGAGTATCTTGATGATTCCCGTCCCTCTGTCCACCTCGACCATCGTCACGTGGGTGCCGAAGGGGAACGCGTTGCCGAGGGGCGCATATGCACAGTACTCATAGAGGGTCGCCTCCATCCCCGGCGGAAGGGATTGGGGAGAGTAGGCCGTCTTGGCGACCTCCGCGAACGGCAGGCTCTTCGAGGAAGTCCCAGAGAAAATCTTTCCATCTCTGAAAATCATCCTGTCGCCCCTTAATCCCATCATCTTCGCTGCGATCCTGCTCATCTTCTCCCTGATCTTTCTGGAGGCGAGAAGGACGGCGCTGCCACCGACGACCGCGGAGCGGCTCCCCGCGGTTATCGTGCCCCAGGGAATTGCGGCGGTGTCGCCGTAGAGGACCACTATGTCGCTCAAGTCTACCCCGAGCTCCTGTGCCACAATCTGTGCGAAGGGTGTCGAATGGCCCTGGCCGTGAGGGTTGGTTCCGACGGTGACTGTCACTCTTCCATGCCGGCTCACGGCCACCGATGCGGTCTGAGGAAGGTCGGGACCGAATCCGCAGACCTCCACATAGGTGACCACTCCGATACCCACCAGCCTCCCCTTGGCCCTCGCCTCCCTCTGGAAGCCACGAAGCTCGTCATACCTCGAGAGTTCGAGGGCCCTCCTCAGGTTGCCCTCGTAGTCCCCGCTGTCGTAGGTGTTGCCTCCTGCCGACTTGTAGGGGAATCTGCTCTTGGGGACGTAGTTCTTCAGCCTGACCTTGACGGGGTCCAGCTTGAGCCTCCGTGCGATTACGTCCACTGTCCTCTCTATCAGGTAGGTGGCTTCGGGCCTTCCGGCTCCCCTGTATGCCCCGATGGGGGGTTCGTTGGTAAACACGGTCATTGCTTCTGCCTTGAACGCCGGGATGTCGTAGACTCCGGGGGCCATCCCGATTGTTATGTCGGGCATGGAGAAGTCCCAGTCGCTGTAGGCGCCCCCGTTGCAGATTATCCTTGCCTTCAGGCCCAGAATCCTGCCGTCCTTCCTGACGGCTGCCTCGATGAACTGCTTCTGCCCCCTGCCGTGGGAAGACGCCGTCAGGTTCTCCCCCCTGGTCTCGACCCACTTGACGGACCTGCCGAGCTTCATTGCCGCGAAGCAGACCGCGGCATACTCTGGGAAGACAGCTGCCTTCTGGCCGAAGCCGCCGCCCATGTCGGGTGCGATGACTCTGACCTTGGTCTCAGGCAACTTCAGTATGCCAGCGATGCCCTCTCGGGCCTCGTGAGGGGCCTGTGTGGAAAGCCACACGGTGAGGAATCCTGAAGCTTCTTCGTATGCCGCTATCACATTTCGCGGCTCCATGGGGACGGCTGAAAGCCTGGGGAATTCCTGCTGTAACTTGATGACGTGGTCTGCCTCCCTGAATGCCTTTACCACGTCGCCGGACGACTTCGTCGACCTGTACCCTATGTTGTCTTTGAGATACTCGTGCACCCTGGGTGAGTCTGGACTGGCCGCCCTCTCCATGTCGACGACAGCGGGGAGGGACTCGTATTCCACCTGGACAAGCTCCGCTGCGTCCTCGGCTGAGTACACATCATCGGCGACGACGAGTGCGATGGCTTCGCCAGCGAAGTTGACTTCGTCAAAGGGGAGGACGGGTCTGTCGGTAAGCTTCGTGTCCCCCCCCTCTCCGACGGTTGGCATCTTGTTGACCCGGTTGAGCAAATCCTGCCCGGTGAGTACCAGTTTGACGGCGGGCTGCTTCAAAGCCTCCGTCACATCGACCCGTTTTATGCGGGCGTGCGCGTAGAGGCTCCTGACGAAGACCGAATGAAGCACATCTGGGAGAGGGATGTCGTCTGCGAAGAGGCCGGTTCCAGTAATGAACTTGGGGTCCTCGACCCTCTTCAGAGGCTGGCCGAGGACAGGGTTCTCCTCCTTCACTACGGCCTGCATGGAAGGCAACGGGTCGGACGTGCCGAATTCGATAGGTAAAAGATTTTACTGAAGCGGCGAGGCGCCGAAGGGGGATGAACCCCAAGTCCTTCGAATATCATGCGCCGAAGTCAGTCGCGGAGGCTTCATCGCTCGCGGAAGAGTATGGGATGGATGCGAAGTTCCTGGCTGGTGGACAGAGTCTTATCCCGCTGATGAAACTCAGGTTACTCTCGCCCTCCCATCTGATTGACCTCGGGAGGATTCCGGGTCTCTCATACATCAGGGACGAAGGGAACCACCTTGCGATCGGGGCCATGGAGAGAATAGCCGGGATAGCCCGCTCCGACCTGGTCAGGAGGCAGTGCCCAATCCTGAGCCAATGCGCCCACCAGATTGCCGACCCACTCGTCCGCAATATGGGCACCATTGGAGGCAATCTATCTCACGCCGACCCGACAAACGACATGCCTGCGGTCATGGTGGCGGCGGGCGCCAGCATCGTAGCCGCTTCTGGCCAAGGAAGTAGGGTCATTCCAGCCGGAGACTTCTTCGTGGACACGTTCACCACCGCGCTGAAGGGAACGGAGGTACTCGTCGAAGTGAAGATACCGATTGGGCCGACTCGGCGAGGAGCGTATTTGAAACTGGAGAGGCAGGCAGGCGACTTCGGAATTGTTGGAGTCGCGGCGGTACTGGAGATGTCTTCGGATGGCAGGTGTTTGGCAGCTAGGATAGCCCTCACGGGCGTCGGCCCCACCGTGGTGAAGGCGACAAGAGCAGAAGAGATTCTGAAAGGAGTCGAGCTAGACAAGAACACAATCGACCGGGCCTCGAGGGCCGCGGCTGAGGAAGCCCAGCCCTCCGGTGACCTGAGAGGTTCGGCCGAGTATAAACGCGCGATGGTTGAAGTCATGACCTCGAGGACAATCCAAGCGGCGGCGAGAAGGCGAGCAGAAAGATGACCAAGGTCCGGGTATCCATGGAGGTGAACCAGCAGATGAGAGATGCCCAGATTGAGCCGAGGATGCTTCTCGTCAGCTTCCTGAGGGAAGAGCTGGGCCTTACGGGGACGCACGTCGGCTGCGAAACGACAAACTGCGGTGCTTGCACGGTCTTGCTCGACGGTCGGGGCGTGAAGTCGTGCACGGTCCTAGCCTTACAGGCTGAAGGAAAGAAGGTGACTACGATCGAGGGGATAGGAACAGCTGAGAACCTCAACCCCATCCAGCTTGCCTTCTGGGAGAAGCACGGACTACAGTGCGGCTTCTGCACTCCAGGGATGATACTGGCCTCCTACGAGCTTCTAGAAGTTGAGCCAGACCCGGACGAGAAGGTGATCAGGGAAGCGCTCTCGGGCAATCTCTGCAGGTGCACTGGGTATGTGAACATAATCAAATCTGTGAAGTATGCAGCGAAACTGCGAAAGAAGGGCATGCGCGGCTTGAGAAAGGGAGCGGCTTGACGAGAGAGAGTTCATCCGCCACTGAACGGCTAAATTTCGAATCGCGAGAAATGTTTCAATGCCTTCCGTAGACGAGCAGATTCTCGCTGAACTACGCGAAATCAAGAGGCTGCTCACACCAGCGCCGCCCGCGCCTCCGGCGGCGCCCAAGGGCTTGATTGAGGAGTTCAAGATGTTCCTCTCGCAGTACAAGGTGCTTGGGTTGGCGGTGGCTTTCATTCTCGGAGTCTACTTGGGTGCACTTGTTAAGGCACTGGTGACCGACCTGATTCTGCCGATACTTTCATTCGTCCTTCCACCCGGACAGGATTTCAACACGTATGAGGTGGGGCCGTTCCGGGTGGGAGACTTCGCAAACGCGCTCCTTACATTCATAATCGTCGCCTTCGTAATCTTCCTCATCGTGAAAGTCTCCAAGCGATACAAGATCGAGTAGCTCTGGAGCTCTTTCCTCCTCGATGGGGAGAAGATCCACTCAGACCGGCTTTTGTTGGGGGAGGGTCAGTTGTGAGGGTTCAGGCTTCGGCATCGGTTGTCCCGAGATGATAGCCGCGGCCCGCTTGCCCAGGTCTGTTATCACGTACCTGCTTGGTTCGCCAAAGAGGTCCGTCTTGTAAGTCACGAAGCCGAGAGACAGAAGTTGTCTTACAGCCCAAATCGCCAGCCACCCTGAGTCGTTCCCGAGCACTTCACTAACCTCTGGATTGCTCAGTCCCTCGCTGCTCCCGGCTATTGCCTTCAGGAGAGTGGAGAGCTGAGGGGAACGGGACACCTTCCTGAGCGTCCGTCGCTGCGTCTTCTGGTCCGTCGGCCAGACCCAAATCCCCCCCTTCACGTCGGGTGGCGGCGAATTCTTCGTTGATAAACGCTCTGCGGTTTGGGGTGAATCACGGAGATTGAATCACTTTTACGATTAAGTGAATTGTTTTGCGTCTGTCTGGAGAAAAGAACGGGTGGCGCTCGGTGCCTTGGTTCCGATGGAAACCGTGACCGAGTACGCAGACCGCAAGACGGAGCTCGAGGGGAAGATAGGGTCTCTGGAGACTGAACGCAATTCGCTTCTCGGCGATATCGCGATGCTCAAGGAGAGGGTATCGACGCTGGAGCTGGAGAAGGCGGTGAATACGCTGGAGGGCGAGGTCCAGGCGCTCAGGACTGAGAAGGCCGTTCTGGAAGAGAAGGCAGCGAAGTTCAGCGAAGAAACATTCGAAGTTGAATCTCAGGGGTCAGAGGGACTTCAGGTCAACTAACGCAGTCTCGTGGCTTTCTGCTCGAGTTCTTCCCTCTCTTTTCTCAGGTACTTGACGTACGTCTCGAGCTCGTCCAATTTCGTCTCAAGCTGCTTGAGTTCGGTGTCTTTCTGAGTCTTCTCGAGGAAGGTCTGTAGCCTCTCCTGCTCTTTAGCCATCGCCTGGACCCTCGATTTCAGTTCTTCGTTGTCAACCGCGACCGCCTTGAGCTCTCGCTGAATGCCATGGAGCTCTTCCGCCGCGACGATCAGGTAGCGCTGTCGGCTCAGGACGGCGGGGAATTTGGTCCCGCATTTGGAGCAGGTGTACATCCCGACCTTCCTTTCGGTCAAGCCGCGTTCTCCTTTGGCCGGTTCCACAATCACCGTGAAGAATCTGGAAGGCGCTTCCTCTTTGTTACCGCACTTCGGGCAGGCAGGCAAACGAGCTTCTCTCCATCCTTTCTTGTTGCGTTAAAAGCTTCCTACTGCTCTCTGATAGATTCGAGTTCCGAGACTGCCGACCATAGCGTGACTCTGGCGAAAGAGGGCATGTTAGGGTCCTGCGCGACCTCGTCGAGGAGGCTTATCGCGTTGGCTGCTCTCACGGCGAGGCTCTGCTTCGGGTCCTGGAGCATCAAGATTGAGTCCTTGACTATCTTCCGGATGTTCCTGGGCGTTATGTTCGAGTCGGCTATCTGCTGGAGCGTCGTGGTTGCCTTCGCCAGTTTCGCGTCGTTCTCCTGCTGCTTCTTAATCTTGGTACTCGTAGTTTAATCACCGTGGTCGGTGCCTTCTTCGCTTCCTTTGGACGGGATATGTGCTTTTCTGTCGTCGAGGTCAAACTGATTTTTATAACTATGGGGTTGGTGCTTCATTCGCTTGAGTAGAGCTTCAAAGGAGAAGATGCGGATCACGGTTGAACTTGTTCGACGAGGCGCAACCCTCCTAAAGGAACCCTGTACTGTTTGTGGCGGTGTCCAAGTAAGGTACCACGGGAAGGTCATATGCACGAGTCATGACGACCTCTCTGGAGTCCTCACCACAGAAGAGGTTACGTATGAGGGTGTGGCCTCGTCTCTCCGTACGCTTCTACTATCGAAGGCGAGGGAAGCTGCTGACCTGCTGGAGAAGGAGCAGGACACACTCAAGCAGGACCAGCTGGTCTCGCTCATCTCGAAGTACGTGGAGTTACTCCAAAAGCTACCCGAGCATCGCTGAGATACACCTTAAATGAGTGGCGGAGAGGGATCTGCAT
>VBPP01000238.1 GCA_005877365.1 Nitrososphaerota archaeon | reverse complement strand
GTTCGTCTTGGGGTTCAGGTCAACGGCGTTCGGGAAAGAGCCGACCGGCACCTGAGCTAGGATGGCGTATGTCGAGGCGTCGAGGACGAGCAGTGTGTTATGCGTTACATCGTTGACGTAGAGCCTGTTGGTTCCTGGATTTACGGCGAGGCCGTTTGGAGCGCCATTGACAGGGACCGTCGATATCACCGACTTCAGGGAGCCGTCTACTACGGAGATGGTCCAATCGTAAAAGTTGGCCACATACACCCTGTTGGAGTTGGGGTTGACGGCGATACTGAAGGGCCCACTCCCGATGCCGATGGTGCGGAGGACAGTGTTGTTCGAGCCCGAAACTACGAACAACCTGCTGCCTGGAACAGACCCGGATGAGCCGCCTCCGGTCAGGTAAATCGTGTTGGTAACAGAGTTGACGGCGATAGCCTTCACGTTCTGCGGGACCGCTATGTTTCCTACTACTTGGCCTGTGGAGCCGTCGATCACGGTTGTGATATTGTTGTCGCTGTATGTGAGGTAGAGACGGTTGGTGGCTGGGTTCACAGCCAGCTCCGCTGGAATGTCGCCCACCGTGATCGTTCCCACTACTGTCTTCGTGGCGCTGTTGATGACGGAGATAGTGCCGTCGCCGCGATTGGCGACGTATATCCTACCAGTGCTCGGGTTAACGGCAACCCCGGAGGGGGAAATGCCGGCCTGTATCGTCAAGGCCACCGTATCCCCGTGAACGGCGGTGGGCGGAAAGGTCAGGAGAAAAGACACCGACGCGAACATGAGGAGCACCGTGGTAATCAACCAGGATTTCCGGCCCCTCCGGTCGAGAACACGTTCTCTCCTCAATTTCATGCAATATTTTCATAGTTGTAACCCACAGAGTCTTTTACGCCTAGAGAGTCATTTTTCTGTAGGAATCTACCACGACTTCGGGGAGCAGAAGAAGGATCGCAGCCTCTCAGCTGAGGTGGACGACAGCATCCAAGGTTAGCCTCTACCAGCTTAGGCGCGCAGAGGGGCCCGCGCTGGGCCCATGCCCCCATCTGAATCAAGCCCTCGGTACGGCCAAGCTGTTCAACTCGTCGAAGGTGATGGCACCCTCGATCAGGCTCTCGTAAGTCCCCTTCTCAAGGACCTCCCTCGCTGCACGTTTTAGGAGACCCATCGCTGCGTAGGACGCAGTGGGGCCGAAGCTTAGACGGGCGACACCCAGCCTCTCCAGCTCCTCGAGAGGTGGGAGCCCCCTCCTCACCATCACGTTGACCGGAAAGTTGAGCGCCTTTACAAATGCGGAAATCGTTGCGGCGTCTGTCAGGCCCATGGGATAGACGCAATCGGCCCCGGCGTCTCTGAAGGCCAATCCCCGACGTATAGCCTCCTTAAGCTTGGACTCCTTGTCACCGGGAGCGAACCTGAGGGCGTCGGTGCGTGCGTTGATCACTAGCGGGATTCTCATCGATTCACCTAGCGCTTTGATTGCCTTGAGTTTCTCCACCTGCTTCTCCACCGCGTAGAGCTCCTTCGTTTCATGGACGAAGTCTTCGATGTTTATTCCTATGGCGCCGGCTTCGATAACGCTTCTGACAGTAGTGGCCACCTCCTTCGGGGTCTCGCCGAAGCCAGCGACGACATCCGCGCTGAGGGGAACCGCCAACACCCTCGCGATCCTTCTGACGGCGGAGACCATCTCCCGCCTGTCTATCACTTCTCCGTCTGGATACCCCAGCGAGACCATCATCCCGGCACTGGAGGTCGCCACGGCCGGAAACCCCGCCTCCTCGAAGACCCGCGCGCTCGGGACATCCCAGCCGTTGGGAAGTGTCAGGATGCGCTTTCCATGGTGAAGCGAACGAAAATCTTCAGCCTTTTCCCTCTGTGTCTTCAATTCGAGGACTCCGATATGTCTGACGTGATAAACATTCGTTTCGAGTATTCACCCTTGCGCTCTGCTGCACAGGTTCAGCCGAACTAATTTGGCTCGTGACTTTTGGAGGGTATCTGATGGGCGAGCGGCGGTAAACGACCTGATCGAAGGACGCGAAGACAACTAAGGAAGGCAGCCCTTGAGGGTCGTCTTTGATCTGTCTGGTTCGGTCAAGCCCCCTCCACTCGTCTGGACTTGAGGAACTCCTTCTCGAGGAGATGGGGTCGTGTCATCTGCAGGATCGCGAACTCGTTCCCGCTTCTGTCCTTGAAGTTCATGCACGGCCCATCTGGGACTTCGAATCTCCCTCCGGCGGGCTTCCAGCCACGATGCTTCAGCCCCCTCGCGGCCGCGTCCAGGTCTTCTACCTGGTAGATCAGCCGTTTGCTCGGCGCGGGCACGTGGTCGGCGATCAGAAGGTATGGCTCACCGCACAGGTCGAAAGCCGCAACTCTCGCTCCGAACTCCTTGAACTCCCAGACGAGTCTGGCGTCCAAGATCTCCCGGTAGAACTTGCAGTCAGCGTCGTAGTGGGAAGTGCCGATGTAGACGTAGACCAGCCGTTTGAATACACTGGGGTGTTTACGAATTGCCGTCGTATCTCGAGAATCAATTCCCCGTGGTTAAATCCTTGTTCTCTGATGGGGGCCAATCGTCCGATGCAAACCCTTGACGCCCATGATGACGGGAATTGCAGCAGGGATTCGAACGATTAATCCCGCTCATGAATCCCTTATCTTTCGGCATGGTATCGGAGGTGGAGGCCCATGAAGGGAGCTTCGAGAGTAGAAGAACTCGTATTCGTTGTTCAGAAGCACAAGGCCACATCGCTTCACTACGATTTCCGGCTTGAAATAGGAGAGGTGATGCCCTCGTGGTCGATT
>VBPP01000237.1 GCA_005877365.1 Nitrososphaerota archaeon | reverse complement strand
CGCCACCGGACCGTCGCCTCTCTCACGAGCAAGACTCCTGGCCCATAGAGCCCAGCGTTGGCGACGATTTGGAAGACGAACTGGCCAGGATTGATGACGAGCGCTGCGACGGGGGAAGAACCAGAGAGGTACTCGGCTATCCCGGGCGACAGGAGCAGGAGAAAGAGGACAGGATGTCTGCGAAGATATCCGAACGGTCCCCGCGTCCAAGACGGAGGAGGGGACCCTGACAAAGGAGAGGGAATCGCTTGAAGGCGCTCTTTATGCAGCTCGGAAGAACCGACATCCTCCGATTGCCATTTTTGTCGTCTCATTACTTCGATTCGTCCAGCCGCTTCAACCCACAGAGCCCCCGGCGTGATCGCTCTCCGCCTTGCCGAGAAGCTCTGTGAAGGCGTAGTGTCGCCTTAGAAAGGGTCCTCGACTTAGGAGCAATTGAGCAGTAAATTGTTCCATATGTTCTAATTGACTTTCTGGTAGAAAGAATCCTAAGCAAGATAAGGGGCGCGCGACTTCTGAATCCCGATGAGGAAAAGTGATGGCATCGAGTAGGCTCGTGCGCCTCGCGATGGAGGGGTCTTTCTACTTCGTGAACGCAATCAACTCGAACCCGGCGCTCAACTTGGCCGCTGGTCCCCCGGCTTGTCTTCTCGGTTTTCTTCTCTTCGGTTGGCTTGGCAAGCGACAAGGGAGCTGGGCCCACCATATTTCAAGATCAGGAGAAGAGGCAATGGAGGTGAGAAAATAGAGATGAGCCTAGTGCTGAAAGAGGTGGACGAACCGGTTTTCAAGCCTTGCAAATTCCTTGTGGAGAACTCCGAATGTGCAGACGCAGTGGCCCGCGACATCACCAAAGAGATCTACGCAGACAAGATATCCTTCAAGCTGGCCGGTCGCTACGTAACAAAGCACGCACCGTGATCGGGGATGCTGCAAATAGGATTCAGGGAAGTCGGCGTCAGGATAGGAGAGATAGGCGACCTCGCGAAGATAGCGTACGCCATTAAGGAGGGTGGCGGGAGGCAGATCATGGTCTACTTCGAGTTTGATGACGCTGAGCAGCTGCTCTTTTTCTGCAGTGCGGTCAAGACGATGTCGGCCCTAAAGGGAGTCTCCGAGCTGGAATCGCGGAAGAAGGAGCTTCAGAACCAAATCCTGGAGCTGGAAGAGGTGAGCCGGAAAGCCAAGAAGAAGATCGAAGAGACACGCTGATCGGGAGATGAGGCCTTCACGACACGACGCGAACGCGAGGCGCTGCCTCGCGCGTGTCGTTTGGTGCGGTTCCGGTGTGGCTCAATACAGCGCTACTTCGCGACCGTAGTCGAGTGGCAGACTATGAGAGGGGCGCGGACCAGTGGTCGTGAACGATCAACCACCGGTCTCCAGTCTTCCCTAGAATCGCAGTGTATCTGCCCTCCGTTCCGAGTCTTTTTCCGTTCTTCAATCTCCCCGAGAGACGAAAGGTCACCGTCACCCATGCGACGTTCCCCCTCCTCGTGGCCCTGAAGTCGTCCCGCATCTCCAGATTCCTGCTCAGCATGCTGTCGAAGGTCTTCTTCGCGCCCTCACTGGACTCACTCCAGCCGACGAACTTCAGATGGCCGAGATCGAAGAAGACGAGCTCCGGGTCCTTGGCGTAAAATTGGGCGGCATTCTCGGGATTCATGGTGTCCCAAGCCTTGAAACAACTCGCTATCAACGTCTTCAGATTGCCGGGGCGTCGGTTCTCATCAGACACGAATCTCAGGAGGGGGTCGGGAATAATAAGCTCTTCGAGACTCCACCACCCAACTACCGCCCCTCCCTGCACCTTCGCGTCATCTCGTTCAGCGAGGGTGGCTATCTCCGCATCTGCTGTCATACTCGTCGTGCGTCTGCGGACGGACAGGGTACCGAATTCCGCCTACGCTACAAGCTCCGACGGATATCTCCACCAGTGAAAGAGGACAGCCGTGACCACCGCTATTCTCGAGTAAATCGAGAGCCCCATCAGGGTTGAGGTGACGGGAAAGGTGAAGAACCCTCCCTGGAAGACGAAGAGGACCGTGTTCCCAAGAAAGCCCAGCTGGCCAGCAAGCCACGGAACAAGCGGGACGTGGAAGCCGAAGAGAAGGTCACCGGTGAAATAGTAGCCCACATCGTTCAGCAGAGAGACGAGCAGTCCCAGACTGAGCGCCAGCTGCCAATCTTTGAGTCCTTGGAAGACGAGCAGAACCCCGAAGGGTGCCATGTATGTGAGGATTAGCCAGATGTGGTAGCCTGGTGCGCTCGTAGCGAAGAGGTCGATCCAGTTAATGTTCACGAACCCGTAAAAGATGGCGAATACTATGAGCTTCAGCAGCGTCAGCTGCTTCCTGCTGCTCGGTCTCACCCCCGAGATGATGCTCTCGAAGCCGTTGATGAGAAGGACGATTGTTAGGAGGGCCACCAACGAAACCAAGGCCAGATTCGGTTCGAGCAGTGTTACGCTCGCCAGAACCACCGTGAGGGACCCCACGGTGAGCGCCGAGACTCTTAGCCAGCGAGGATGCCCGGCGTGAGCTACATTCGCGAGTCGAGCAGCGCCCTGGATGATAAGGCCGGAGGCGAGAAGAGAGATCAGGGTCGAAATTCCGAGTCCCGGAGAGAAGAACCCAAGCGCGACAATCGTGACAACGAGTGCTCCCCCTATGAGACC
>VBPP01000257.1 GCA_005877365.1 Nitrososphaerota archaeon | reverse complement strand
AGCCGTCAGAGAACTGGCGAAACGCGAGCGGCAAGATGACCAGCCACAAGCCAAGAACTCTTGTAGAAGGTCTTGATGTCAATCCGTGTTCCTCCAAGAGGATCGCGTGGAGCTCCTTCCAACGAAGCGCGAAGAGAATGAAGAGAAGAGTAACGAAGGGGAAAGCGGGAAATACGGTGCCGAATGTTTCGACAAGTCTGCCACTCAGCAGCTGAGTGAAGGTCGAGATTTCCCCGGAGTAGAACAGAAGCGAGGAGGTCAGAGCCAGGGAAAGCCAGGCAACGAATCTTCCGACACCGATGTCGAGCCCTTTCAAGGGCCCTTACTTCGGGCGCGCTACCCGTCTTGCTGCCGCGTAAGATAGGACTATGGCGACTGTAACAACGAGCGTGATTCCCAGCTGAGATGGAAATTCAGGGATTCCGCCCCCTCCCGATGGTGCGGTTGGCGAGGTTGTGGCAACTATCTGTGTTGAACTAGTCGTCGAGGTCGTGGTAGACGAGGTTGTGTTCGGCGTAGTACTGGTTGACGACGTCGAGGCGCTAGTTGTCGTCGTCGTGCTTGTCGTTGTGGTCGAGGTTGTCGAGGTCGTGCTCGTGGTGGTAGTGGTCGAGGTCGTCGTTGTGCTCGCTACGGGCGCGTAAATGAACGTGGTCGTGCTCCAGATCGGCTTCATGCTTACCGAGCCGCTCCAAGAAGCGTTAACGGTGTACCTGCCGCTGATCCAATTACTCGTCCCACCGGCACCGAAAGTGTAATGGAACTTTCCGTTGTTGCCCACCTGTGCGGGGCTCGGTGCAACGACCTTTCCGTTCGGGTTCATCACCGTAACGAAGGCTGAGGTTGTGTTCGGCTGTGGAGCTGGGGTAATTGTTCCGGTAATCATTATAGTGTCAGATGCGTAGTAAGAGGGCTTGTCTGTCGTAACGCTGACGGTGGTCGCAGCGCGAGCACCGAGGATCGCAGCCGATGCGACAATTGCGAAAGCAAGCACAATCCCTACGATTCGAACACTCTTCCCTGCTCGCAGGTCTAACCTTCCCCCAATCTCTGTCATCTTTCTTCTTAGAATATTAACCATTCTGAACTTTGGATATGGTTTCCCAATCCATCCTCGTCCTGAACAAGCTCCTCATCGTATCGCTCTCCGTACGGATCGTGCAGCCATCATTTCACATCCCGTCAGATGCCGGAGTGACAAGTCCTTCGTCGGTGAGGACGGCGGGCGTTTCACCGAATCTCATCCAAGGCTGAAGTACGATGATGCAATACTGCCTCATCGCGGGCAGCGAAATCCACTCGCTGACGATACTCTTTTAACGCCTGCGCCGTCGCACGAAATTGTCCCGGGGTAGCTCAGCCTGGTAGATCCACTAAGGAGCCATGAGCTTCCGGCTGTAGCAGTCGGCCTTGGCTGACTCGTCCAGCCTACTCAGGCAACAGCAGTAACCGGAGTGTCGCAGGTTCGAAAGCACCGCGATGGTGCCAAGTCTCCTGCTCCCGGGACATCACAGAGCGCGAATTCTAATATACGCCGAGAAGGGGTGCATTTCGAAAGGTTTCTGAGGAATGAAAGGTTGACCCTGTCAGACTATCTTCATCTGATGAAGCCTAGGATAATTCCACTCCTTCTT
>VBPP01000256.1 GCA_005877365.1 Nitrososphaerota archaeon | reverse complement strand
ACATCCTGCCGAACACCATTCAAGTGAGTAAGGGCGTCGCGACCGTTCTGAAGCCCGTGATACACCTCACCGCTGTGCAGAAGAGCCATTCGGCCACGATCACAACGACGACATAAGATGCATACCAGCCTTGCGAGGCGAAATAGGCAGCTTTCGAAAGCACTCGCAGCTGTCGTAGTCTCTGGGGCCCCAGACATCGGGCAAGACGAAGAGCAGTAATCCGAAGCGCCTGCTTCGTCATTCACTTTAAAGTCGCGGCCGTGACGCGAGTGAGTCCCGTCTATCTCGCCTGTGCGCGTGGGCAGTTATACGATTTTCAACTGATAGGTCAATCGGGAGGTAGGTCCTCGTCCCACTTTTGGGTCCACCGAGGAGCGACGGTCTGGGATAATCTTCGGCCTGTCCCAGGCGAATGCGTCGTCGGGGTTACCGCTTCCTTTCGGTGAGAGCGATGACGGGGATAATCCTCTTGGTCTGGCGTTGGTACCCGGCGAACGCGGGGTAGAGGGTGGCTTGGCGATTGAAGAGGTTGTTGCGTTCGGCACCGAGGACTTCGTCGGCGCGCACGTCGATTGTCTCGTCCCCGACCTCGATCTGGATGTCGGGGTGGGCCTTGAGGTTGTGGTACCAATCCGGGTTGGTATCGGCGCCCCCCTTTGACGCGAAAACCAGGTAACGCTTACCGTCTTGGAGGTACATCACTGGGTTGATGCGAGGTTTGCCGCTGCGCGCTCCGATGGTGTGGAGCAGCAGCAGCGGAGCCCCCTTGAAGTAGCCGCCGACCTTTCCGTGGTTGCTGCGGAACTCGGCGATCGTGTGTGCGTTGAAGTCGGTTCTGCTCATCCTTTCCGAACTAAGTGCTCAGGCATAAAAGGGTAGCCCCTGTCGCAGACTCAAGTTTGCTTTGCGCCCGTGACAGGCGCCCTGGACCTAGGCTGGAATCGAAATCACAATCCACAGCACGATCAGATGCGGTAAATTGAGAGGGGAGGCGGAACGGAAGGAGAGGCTGAGGGGGAAGGCGGCAAGGAACGAAGGACGACTTCGCCGAGTACGTCCCGCCGAAGGAGGTGCGGACAACCCGAGGTGCAAGAGGTTGCGGAGTCGAAGGAGCCGACCACTAGTGAACAAAGAGGGCCTCGAGAAAACCAGCCTGGATCTACTAAGCAGATGCAAGACTTGGTCGACTCTCGCGAGGATTTCGCTCACACGTATCGTTCTTTATAATCGTCCTAGTCACGCTTCACGAGGATCATGATGACGTCGTTGACATTCGTACCGGTCGGACCAGATACCACCAAATCTCCCAATCGTTCGAAGAAGGTCTGCGAATCGTTTTCTTCCAGAAACTTTCTCGGATCCAATCTCATTTGCCTTGCCCTGTCTAGGGTTTTAGAGTCTGCAATTGCCCCCGCAGCGTAGGATGTACCGTCCAGGCCATCAGTTCCGAATGAAAGGACAGTCCCACTTCTGGATCCACCGAGCGCTATGGCAGCCGAGAGCGCAACCTCTTCATTCCTGCCCCCTCTGCCCGGTCCTTTCACCGTCACTGTTGTTTCGCCCCCCGCCAACGCAGCCCATTGTCCCGCTGCTGAGCTTGTTCGTGCGAGATCCGCAAGCTTCTCGCCAAAACCCCTTGCCTCTCCAGTGACGGATTCTAAGACAATCGGCACACTGTAACCCCGGTTCTCCAAGCAGGTCTTCGCACCGGCGCAGGCATCTCTATTTGATCCGATCAGCAGGTTGTGGGTCCTGCTGAATATTGCATTCCCTGGCTTTGGAGTTTCACTCACCTTCCCCTCGACACCCAAGAGGATGCTTCTGCGAATTGATGCCGATGAGGCCGCCATTATTTCATACCTCTCCAATACATTCTTGGCCATAGCAAATGTTGTGGGGTCTGGCACGGTGGGTCCTGAGGATACCGCTCCCAAGTCGTCCCCCACCACATCCGAGACCACTAGCGAGAGCACGTCGGTTCCAGCCGTCTTCTCGACGAGCCTCCCGCCTGAAATCTGCGAAAGGTGTTTCCTGACGCAGTTTATCTCCTTGATATCTGCGCCTGAGCGGAGCAACAGCTCCGTGGTCTGTCTGAGGTCGTCCAGGCTCACCCCATCGACCGGTAGTGGAATCAGTGCAGACCCTCCTCCAGAAACTAGGCAGATAATCAAGTCGCCATTTCCGACCCCTTCAATCTTATCAAGAATCATCCTCGCCGCCCTCACGCCCTTCTCTGTGGGTAGGGGATGCGTCGAGGTCTCGAACTTGATTCTCCTAAGAATTGGAAGTTTCTTTTGGAACTCGGGTACCACGACGAGGCCTCTGCTAATCCGTTCCCCCAAGAT
The DNA here is from genome assembly GCA_005877365.1 of Nitrososphaerota archaeon. Taxonomy (GTDB): domain Archaea; phylum Thermoproteota; class Nitrososphaeria; order Nitrososphaerales; family Gagatemarchaeaceae; genus TA-13. The sequence goes on along the minus strand of VBPP01000256.1, from coordinate 104 downwards.
GTGCTCCAATTCCTCGGCCATGAGAGCTGAGGCCTTTCCCCAGCCCACGACAATGATTCTGTCGTACTTCGCGAGGTCGAATTGACTATCAGGAGTCAGCAATT
>VBPP01000255.1 GCA_005877365.1 Nitrososphaerota archaeon | reverse complement strand
AAGACCGTACTCCTTCAGTCGGGGATAGGCCATCTCGATGAGAGCGAACCTGCTCCTCGGCCTCTCTTTGAGGGCGATTCTGACCGCATCGTTGCACATCAGGCGGAAGTCCTCGAAGAGGGAGGCCAGTTCGTCCGAAGCTACGTACCTGAACTGGACTGCCTTGACCGGTCGCATGTCGTTTCATGTCAGACAGCTATTTGACCGCCACGGGCCGAAGAGCCGAAGAGTTAACGGTCAAGGCAACGGAAACGTTCATATGTGAACCAGAAAAGCGTGGTAGAGGAGTCGAGACATATTGAGCTTTAGACGAGGGGGAGACGACCGTGGTGGTAGCTTCGGATTTGGGAAGAAGCCGGTGGAGGTGGGCAAGGAGTACGACGTTACGATTTCCGAAGTGAGCCAGAGGGGCGACGGAATAGCCAGAATTCAGGGGTTCGTCATCTTCGTCACGGGAGCCAAGGCTGGCGAACGCTTGAAGATCAAGGTTACCGATGTAGGCAACAGGTTCGCCAAGGCACAGGTAGTTTCTAAAGGTCCAGAAGGACAGTAGACCTAAAGCCGAGCCGACTGATCAGCATCAAGATTATCCGTGGAGTTAATGAGTTACCGCTCTGGCACAAGAGGGGAACATCTCACTTCAAAGGGCTATCTCGAATATCTTGACCAGAGACTAGGTTTTTCGAAAGGAACCCTCTACGGTCTCTGCCTAGCAGCCATAAAGTCGAAGACCAAGACCAGACCGGGGGTCAAAGTGACATATCGAGGAGAGACTGAACGTCAGGTGCGCATGACCCACCGATTCATTCGGGTCCGCAAAGGCATATTCCTCATAGAATTCAAGGTAACCAAGGCGGGAAAGCAGATGGACCAAGTGGTCCAGGTTCATCTGGAAATATAGTCGATATCACCAGTCTCCTGCCCAAGTCCGGCTCTCCATCCATTCTTTTATACTCAGGAACTGAAGGCCGAAGTCATGTCAGAGGAGGAGTTCAGGGAATCGGGTGGCAGGAACACCGTATTTATCGGAAGACAAAAGCCCGTGATGAGTTACGTCCTTACCACCTTGACCTGTCTCAACAACTCTCCCGACGTCATTCTGAAGGCTCGGGGGGCAGCGATTAGTCTCGCCGTCGACGTCGCACAGATAACAATACACAGGTTCGCTCCGGGCCTCAGAGTCGCTGACATCAAGCTCGGCACGGAGCAGTTGCAATCGGAGGAGGGTGGCACCAGAAACGTTTCGTCCATCGAAATCCGGCTGACTTACCCCCCTGAAGGGCAAGGGGAAGCGGCTAAGGCGTAGCAGATCGCAAACGGCCTTGCAAGCGGTACAATTTCGCCTTAATTCTCCTTGATCAGTATGTCGTTGCCGTCCACCTTGACCTCGTAGCTCGGCTCCGGTTTCACTGCCGGCCCACCCACCACGGCGCCAGTTCGGGCGTCAAACCTGGACCCGTGCCACGGGCAGGTGATCACAAACCCGTTGAGCCTTCCCCTCGAGAGTGGCCCTCCCATGTGGGTGCAGACTTCACCCATGGCGAAGAAGTTGCCCCCCACGTTTGCAACTACCACCCGCTTCCCACCAAGCTGCGCCAGCTTAAGCGTCCCTTCCGGCACCTCAGACTTGACCAGAACTTTTGTGAAGCCCTCGGACAACTAGTCTCCTCCGATGGTCCCGCACGCGCACCATCCGCGTTCGTCAATCCTGCTGTTACAGATCGGGCATACCTGATCTTCGTAATAGATGATTTGCTCTGCCCTCTTGTCGAAGAGCTTGACGTGGTAGTCGATCACATCTTCCACCTCGAGAGCCACCATTGAATGCGATTGGGTTGCCTTCCTCGATAAAAGACTTCGTGATTACCTATTCCCAGAAGACTGCGGGCTCCATCGGGTTAAATGCGAGGTCTCCGAGATTGGTCAGAGGACCTCGCCCACGGTAAATCCCCTCCGCCAACACGAGCTGGATCATGGCTGACTCGAGAAGAAGGCTGCGCTCGCTGGAGGGTGGTTTCGGGTTTCACCGCAGTGACCTCACCTATTCGTGAGTTTCGAGGTGGCACCACCTTCAAGAACGAACGGTGCGGCTCAGTCCCTCAAACCTCGCGCCACCTGGCTTTCTTGACCGCGATCAACGCGAGGGTTAGTGTGATCCCTATCAGGATTACCCACGCGAAGATCAACTCGACAGTCGAAAGTTGCAGAAACCCAGTCGTAGACTGGGCGATTTCCGCCGCGTAGGTCGTCGGCAGCGTCGAAATCAGCCCCGAGAACGCGAAGCTCTGCACTATGTCGCTCGAGAATGTCGAGAGGGTGAATCCGATCGTGACAGAGACGGTGAACATGAGCAGCATGACGCCGAGCAGCTCGACCGCCTGCGTAAGATTGGGGTGGACGAATACTGCCGTCAAGCCGACCAGGGTGAGCAGGGCAGGGAGGGAGTAGACTATCTCTGAAATCGCCATCCCGAGCACGTACACGCCCGGCGTGGTAGGAGTGCTGACAACCATGTCCTGCAGCTTGAGGTCATTCTTGAGGTGGGAGAGGTCCCCCTGAAGCGCCATCCCGTTCGAGAACATGCTCATGATGAACGCTCCCTCGATGGCCTGCCCGACGAGCCCGCCTCTGCTGACGAAGTTCACTATCAGCAGAAACGATAGTGGCGCCAGTGCCGTGTTGAAGAGGACCTCCGGATAATTCTTCATCGCATAGATGGAGTTGACCAGCACAGCAGCGAGTATCTGCCTGCTCCATCGGTTCTTCATTGCCTTGTCACCCCAGTACTACCGACGAGATGGAAGAAGACATCATCCAGCGAAATGCGGTTGACCGAGAACCTCACACCCCTCTCGAGAAGCTCTCTCGAGATTCTGTAAGCCTCTTCCTCGCTGGTCAAGACCTGAATCTCTCCGTCCCTTCCCGTTGTCACGGTACCCTCAATGACGGGGGGACGCTCGGGAGAAGACGGCAGCCGTATGCTGTACTGATACTTCACGAGGCTCCGGAGCTGGTCGAGGGTGCCCACCCCAGCAAGTCTTCCGTCGTCGAGGATGGCTATCGTGTCGGCTAGCTGTTCAGCCTCCTCGAGGTAGTGTGTCGTGAGGACGAGGAATCGCTCCTTCGCGAGGTCGTGGAGCGACCTCCACAACTCTCTCCGAGACAGTGGGTCGAGTCCTGTGGTGGGCTCGTCGAGGAAGGTGATCTCGGCGTCCGCGGCGAGTGCGGTAGCCACCAAGACCTTCCTCCTCTGCCCGCCGGAGAGGCGCCGGTTCAACTTCGTCCCTTGGTCGTCAAGACCCACCCTCCCGATTGCCTCCGCCCCTCTCCTTCTTGCCTCCGCGTAGCCGACCCCCCTCCACAGCAGGTAGGAGACGACGGTCTGGAGAGGGGTCATCCAGGGGACAGGCCTCGCTTCCTGGGGGACCGTCGCAATCCTCTCCCTCAGCTTCTTCGGTTCCTTGACGACGTCGACCCCGTCAATCTGAGCAGTTCCCGAGGTCGGCTCGAGCTGGGTAGCGAGGATTCGCACCAGAGTGGTCTTTCCCGCCCCGTTCATGCCGATGAGCGCGAGGATGCCACGAGAGGGGGTCGTCAGGCTGACAGAATCGAGGGCCCTCTTCCCGCCCGATT
>VBPP01000254.1 GCA_005877365.1 Nitrososphaerota archaeon | reverse complement strand
GAAAGGCGCCGAATGTTATCGTCACCAGGTTCTGAACTGACTTGAAGAGAGAGACGTAGAACAGCTCGGCGGCGACGGCGAATAGCCAGATGAGAGTCCCAGAGAGGATCATCGCGCTCACCCTTCTCGGCGTCGCAATCGAACTCGGTTCTACGACCTTGATTAGGTATTGGAGTACGACTGTCGAGGTGAATGTCGTCGCGAGGCCTAATAGGGTCGAAATCAAGTCGAGATGTAGCCTATCAAACGATATGGCGAGCAGGACTGCCGAGATTCCTAGGTATGCGACGAGACTCGTGGATGAAGGGAGGGAGAAAAGTCTCCTGTACCTTCTTGCGAGCTCCTCTGTCGAAGAAGAGGACAACAAAGACACTGGGTCAGCGGAATATCTGATTCATGATAAGCGATGTAATTACCAGAGTTATGGAGAAAGCCATGACTAGCTCAGGCTTGATCTTGATTCCCTCTGTCGCCTCGTTGAAGAACGTCAGTAGTCCCGCGCTCGATGCGGGAAGGGGATTGCCCTTCTTCTTGCCGCTCATCGCAATTCATCATCTTCGATGAAGGTTCTTAAGCGTAGCGTCTTCTGCCCAGTTAAGTCGTAGGCTGACGGGATGCCCGGATTAATGCCCGACCGACAACTTAACAGAGCCCAGAATCCGCTAGTTTGTCGGTATGCCGAGGGGCAGTGAAGCTTACAGCAAGATTCTCCGTCTTGTCAGGGAGCACGAGCGTTGGTTCGCCGACAGCCTACCGATGATAGCGAGCGAGAATGTGGCATCGAAGAGGGTTCGCGAAGTTCTCTCATCAGACTTGGGACATAGGTACGCAGAGGGTTGGCCGGGAGAGCGCGTCTATGCCGGCTGCAAGTACATAGACGAGGTCGAACTTCTCGCAATCGAGATGGCCAGGAAGCTCTTCAGGGCCGAATTTGTCGATGTAAGGCCGACCTCGGGAGTCGGGGCGAACTTGGCGGTCTACTCGGCATTCACCTCCCCAGGGGATATCATGTTGGCGCTTTCGATCCCCAACGGCGGCCACATATCTACGGGAAAGAGGGAGTTTTCCGGCTCTGCGGGACTCGTCCACGGCCTTGAGATTGAGTATTTCGCGTTCGATAAGGGTGAGATGAATATCGACGTGGATGAAACGAAGAGAAGGATGTCCAAGCTGCACGAGGCGGGCAAGGTCGTGAAGATGGCAATGTTTGGAGGTAGCCTCTTCTTGTTTCCCCATCCCGTCAGAGAATTAAGTGAAGCTGTGACTGAAGTCGGGGGCCTAGTCTGTTACGACGCGGCGCATGTCGCTGGGTTGGTGGCGGGTGGGCAGTTCCAAGACCCGCTCAGGGAGGGCGCAGAAGTGATGACGTTCAGCACTCACAAGACGCTGTTTGGGCCGCAGGGTGGCGCTATCGCGAGCAGTCTGAGGCTTTCCGAGGAGATTAAGAAGGCGGTCTTTCCGGGGACGACAAGTAACCACCACCTGCACAACGTTGCGGGGAAGGCCCTGGCGTTCGCGGAGTTCCTGAGGTTCGGCCAAGCTTACGCAAGGGACGTAGTAAACAACGCGAGAGCTCTGGCAGAGCACCTCTCGGAATTGGGTGAGGTCGTACTAGGTGAGAAGAACGGGTTCACGAGGTCGCATCAGGTTGCCTTGGATGTGACCAAGTACGGGGACGGCGGTGCCGTGGAGCGCAAACTCGAGGAGATGAACATCATTGTCAACAGGCAGTTGATCCCCGGAGACCTGCAGGCGGGTCGCCATTACACCAACCCGGGCGGGGTGAGGCTCGGTGTCTCGGAGCTGACGCGACTGGGAATGAAAAGGAGTGATATGATCGATGTCGCCGAGATAATTCATCTCGGACTTTCGACTGAAAAAGGGGGAGAAGTCAGAAGGAGAATCCACGAACTTAGAGCCCCCTTCAGGACCGTCAAGTATTCCTTCAGGTCGTCACCTGCTTATTTCTTTAGCTAGAGTTCGCGAATTCCGTGAGTTCCGTCTGGGTCGACCTCCCTCTACCCGGGAAGAGCTGGTCTAGTTCCCTCTGGGCCATCTCGAGACGGCTCTTCAGGTACTCGTCTACGTTGTAGTCTCTGGCGAGCCTCTGCGCTGTAGCCAAATATTTCTCCACGGATGCCTGAGTCAGTGTCTCCCGTAGTTCGCTGCCGCAGATGTCACAGCGACTTGAGATCGGTGGTCTCCTATACGTCGCGCCACAACCCTTACACTTGAAGGCCTGCGAGGCATACTTCTTCATGTTTCCCATCACGTCCCTTATCAGATGGGTTCTGATTATCGATTCGACGACTTCTTTCGTTGACACGGCTTCAATCTTGTCAGCCACTTCTATCTGCTTCGCAATCTTCTCTGCCAAGGTTCTCAGGGT
>VBPP01000253.1 GCA_005877365.1 Nitrososphaerota archaeon | reverse complement strand
GTCTACAGGGACAGAAGACGGAAGTGGATAGTCAGACCCAGCGAGACACCAAGACTCCACACGCATCTAGGAATCCTCGACTGCAAGGCGCTCGTCGGTGAGCCTTTCGGAATAACCGCGAAGACCTCACTCAACGACGAGCTCGTGATACTCAGGCCGACGATAGAAGACATGATTCTGAAGCTCACGAGAAGGACACAGGTGATCTACCCAAAGGACCTCGGCGTGATAATGGTGAAGTGCGGAATCCACTCGGGGTCTATGGTCCTCGAGTCGGGGACCGGAAGCGGGGCGACGACCGCCCTACTCGCCTACCTGGTGATGCCGAGCGGGCGCGTCTTCAGCTACGAGGTCAGGGAGGATTTTCAAGAGAACGCGAGGAAGAACCTGGCGAGGCTTGGCCTCCTTGAGTTTGTCACGCTCAGGCTGGGCGACGCGAAGGCTGGGTTCGAGGAGAAGGAGGCCGACGCTGGAATCCTCGACATCGGGGACCCTTGGGAGGCGATTCCCAGCTTCCGCAGAAGCCTTCGGCCGTCGGGGGTGATAGCCGCGATCACTCCTACGACGAATCAGGCTGAAAGGCTCGTCGAGAAGATGAAAGAAGAGCTGTTCGTCGCGGTCGAGACTGTCGAGATTCTCATGCGCCACCTGGAAGCGAGGAGCGGGATGACGAGGCCATCGAACGCGATGGTCGGCCACACGGCCTATCTTACTTTCGGTAGAAAGACCCTCTAGTCTGGCGAAAAGAGTTTTAAGAGATTCTCCGACCGCAGCAAAACGATGAACCGGAAGGAGATTTATGAGGACGTCTCGTCCCTCCTCCTCCTAGTCCCATTCTTGGCCGCCGCCTTCTACGCGATCTACCTGTGGGCAGTGGCGGGCTTCTCGTCGTACCTCCCCGAGCAGGTTTACCTGGGGGTGACGAGGAACCCAGACCTCTTTCTCCTGGGAATCCTCGCTATCATACTCAGCACAGTGATGGAGGTCTCGAGCGTGGAGAGGGCGCGAAGAAGCGAGCGTGTCCTGCAGCTCAGCAAGCGGCTTCAGAAGCTCGCAGTAGCGAGTTTCTTGCTCGCAATACTCACCGCCTGGTACGCGAACGGTTTCTCGCCCGACCTGGGCGGGACGGGAGCAGACCTCTTCGCCGGGAGGTACACGATTGTCTTTCCGGCACTTCTCGTCCTCCTCAGCTTCCTCATCGTGACCCCCGTCAGCCTCAAAAGTCTCGCTCAGGCAAAGACCGTCGCGATCATCCTCCTTCTCGCAGTCCCCGTCGTTATCGACGAAGTGGGGAAGAGAAGCATTCTCCTCGGCCTCGGTGGCTCCCTCCTCTTGACGATTCTAGCAGCCGTGATGCTGAGCTGGAGGGGTAAGAAGCCGAGCGGCCTCTCATCGGCCCAATAGCTTCTTGAGTTCACGAAAATCTTCAGAGACCGCCGCCTCGAGCGACCTGTTATAGATCATCGAGGCAGGATGGTAAGTGGGGAGGTATCTCCTTCCTCCGCTCTCGACCACGACCCCGCGGGCCGTGGAGATCTCGCTCGACGGGAAAAACTGCTTGAGGGCGGTGACGCCGAGGAGGACGACAAGCGAGGGGTTCAGTGCCTCAATCTCTCGGCGAAGATAGTCACGGCAGCTCTCGGCTTCTTCCCTCCTCGGGCGTCTGTTCTCCGGCGGCCTGCACTTCACGATGTTGGTGATGAACACGTCGTCCCTCGAGAGTCCCGCCAGCATCAGAAGGCCTTCGAGCTTCCTCCCTGCCGCGCCGACGAATGGCCTCCCGGACTGGTCTTCCTTCCCCCCGGGTGCCTCCCCCACGAGCATGACAACGGACCTCCCGGACCCCTCACCGGGGACCGCCTTCGTCCTGCTCCTGCACAGGTCACACTTCTCGCAGGTCCTGACCTCCTCTGCCAACTCGCCGAGGAGTAAGCCGGGGTCCATGAACAGTGTGAGACCATCTGCGAGCGTTATATGTCTGACTTGAGACGGTCGCGCAAGATGGCGGTGAGGTCGGGTTGAAGAGGCGCGAGCGAGTCTCGATCACTCTCGCCCTGCTGACGCTCGTGCCGTTTGTCGCGACGGTGGTCTTCGGGATTGGCAGGGATTCTGCTCTCATTGTCGTGATTGTCACGGGCCTCGGAATGGCGGCGGCAAGCTTCGAGCTGGCTTGGGGGACCGAGTCGCTGCAGTTCGTCGTTTCTCAGGTGCTCGCTCTCGCGGTTCTCGCGACCCTTCAGGTCCTGCCGGAGTACTCTGTGGATGCCGCGCTCGCCTACAATGGTGCGTTTGACGCGACTCAGCTCCACTTCGCGACTGCGAGCATGACTGGCGCAAATCGATTGCTTCTCGGAGCGGGATGGCCCCTAGTCTTCTTCGTCTCGTACCTCGCGTCCAGAGGTGAAAACCCGAACGCTGGCAAGTACCTACAGCTAGAGCTGGCCCAGGCGCTCGAGGTACTCTTCCTAGGAATATCGACACTCTACTCCTTCTTGATAGTCGCGAAGGGAACGCTCGGCGAGGATGCGACGGGGCAGGAGGTATGGCGTGATCCTCTCGCTAGTCGGAGTGGGGGGGTTGGTGACCATCCTCGGGGCCCAGCCCTTCGTTGGCGGTCTGATTGAGATAGGAGGTGCGCTCGGGATCAGTCAGTACCTCTTGATTCAGTGGCTTGCACCATTCCTCACCGAGTTCCCCGAAACCGTAACGGTCCTCTACTGGGCCGCGCGGTCGAATCGTGGTTCCCTCGCGATGGGAAACCTGATTTCGTCGAAGCTCAACCAGTGGACTCTGCTCGTTGGAACCATTCCAATCGTATACAACGTCGCGCTAGCCCGATTCCAGAGCATCGCACTGACCCAGCTTCAGATAAGCGAACTCTTCCTGACTGCCTCGCAGTCGATTTACGGTGTTGTCTGCCTCCTCGACCTCCAGCTCTCTTCGAGGGAAGCCCTAACGCTCCTCGCACTCTTCCTCGTGCAATTCTTCATCCCCCCCCTCCGCCTGGAGGTCTCAGCAGTCTACCTCATCCTCGCAGCTGTCGAGCTCTTCCTGACGCGAGGCAGAATCGTAATCTTCCGGCAGGTTGGGCAAATCCTCCGCGAATACGTTCATAAGCGCCCGCAAGGGCGAACCAAAGCGTGGCCGAGGCGAAACAAGAAGGGATTACGGTCAGAAAGTCGGAGAACTTCGACGAGTGGTACACGCAGGTTATCCTGAAGTCTGAGCTCGCAGACTACAGCCCCGTCTCCGGGTGCATAGTCTTCCGCCCCTCTGGTTACGCGATCTGGGAGGCAATTCAGCGGGAGACAGACAAGGAATTCAAAAAGATTGGAATCCAGAACACCTACTTCCCAATCTTCATTCCCGAAAGGCTGCTGAAGAAGGAGCAAGAGCACGTGAAGGGATTCTCCCCCGAAGTCGCCTGGGTCACCCAGGCCGGCGACTCGAAACTCGAGGAAAGGTTGGCGATAAGGCCCACCTCTGAGACGCTGATGTACGAGGTCATCTCCAGGTGGGTTAGGTCGTCGAGGGATTTGCCGCTGAGGCTGAATCAGTGGAACAATGTGGTCAGATGGGAGTTCAGGCACCCTACCCCGCTCCTTCGCTCGAGGGAGTTTCTCTGGAACGAGGGGCACACCGTCTTCGCGACGGAGGGGGAGGCGATGGCGGAGAGAGACGAGATACTCAGAATCTACAAGACGATCACCGAGGAGTACCTCGCACTGCCCGGGCTTGTCGGGAAGAAGACAGACGCGGAGAAATTCGCGGGGGCGACCGCCAGCTACAGCATAGAGCATCTGATGCCCGACGGGAAGGCCATCCAGGGGCCCGACTTCCACTCCGACGGCCAGAACTTCGCGAAGGCCTTCGAGATCTCGTTTGTTGACAGGAACGGCCAGAAGCAGTTTGCGTGGCAGAACACTTGGGCCATCTCGACTCGTGAGATCGGTGTCATGCTCGCGATACACAGTGACGACAAGGGACTCATCGTCCCTCCGCGAGTGGCTCTCTTTCAGGTGGTGATCGTGCCGATATTCGACGAGGAGGCGAGAGAGAGGGTCCTGAAGCAGGCGGAGAAATTAAGAGCCCGTCTCGAGGAGACGACCTCTGTCAAGCTCGACGACAGAGACCACCTTACACCGGGGAGGAAGTTCAACGAGTGGGAGTTGAAGGGCGTCCCCCTCCGTGTCGAGATCGGGGCGAGGGACCTGGCGAAGAGGCAGGTCGTCCTCGCGCGGAGGGACAACGGGAAGAAGCGGCAGGTGACGATGGCCAGCGCGGCGAGAGAGGTGGCGAGAGAGCTGAAGGAGATACAGGAGAACCTTTACCAACGTGCGCTCTCCTTCCTGAAAGAACACACCTACACGGCGGAAACCTACGAACAGCTCAAGAGTTCTCTGAAGAATGGGGGGATTGTCCGCGCCCCTTGGTGTCTTTCTCCGGATTGCGAGGCGAAGGTGAAGGAGGAGACGGGTGCGAAGATAGTCAACCTCCCGATGGACCAGAAAGGGACGAAGTCCCGCTGCGTCTATTGCGGAAGGGAGGCCGGGGTCATCGCTAACTTCGCAAAGTCGTACTAGCACCAAAGGCTTTTCTCCGATTAGTAGAGGCTCTGCCACGAGCCGGTTGGGGACAGATCACCTTCTGACCGTCCTGGGGGCGATCAACTGGGACACAAGCATCTTCGAGGACAGGTTCGCGAAGCAGGGGGAGGAGGTCCCAGTGAACCGCGTCGAGGAGTTCTCCGGGGGGAAGGGCGCAAACGTCGCCGTTGCGGCAGCCAGGATACTCGGCAAGGAGAAGGTCGCCTTCGTGGGCGCGCTCGGCAGGGACGACGTCTCCAGGAAGCAGCTCGCCGAGCTACGTGGAGAGGGAGTGGTCACCGAGGGGGTCGCGAAGCTGAAGGGGACCAAATCGGGGCGGGCCTACATCGTTGTTGACGGTGTCGGGAAGAAGACGATCCACACGCACTTCGGGGCTAACGAGAGGATAACCGCGAAACATCTGAAGAGGCCGAGGGTTCTCCGGACGATTGAGGACCCACAGATGATCGTTG
>VBPP01000252.1 GCA_005877365.1 Nitrososphaerota archaeon | reverse complement strand
GACTCTACAACATCGGGTTCGCTATCTTCACCCTCGGTTCGGGGTTGTGCAGCATCTCGCCTAACGGGATCAGCCTGGTCCTCTTTCGCCTCGTGCAGGGGACGGGGGGAGCGCTCGTCTTCGCGAATAACGCGGCAATCCTCACCGATGCCTTCCCCGTGACGGAGAGGGGACGAGCGATAGGCATCAACCAGATCGCGGGGACGGCGGGTTCGGTCGTAGGACTCGTGGCCGGAGGCGTCCTGACCGCGTACCTTGGATGGCGGTCGATATTCTGGATCAACCTTCCCGTGGGAGTCTTCGGAACCGCCTGGGCGTACACCCGATTGAAGGAGATAGGAGTGCGGACGAAGGGGGAGAAGCTCGACCCGGTCGGCAACGGCCTCTTTGTAATCGGTCTCTCCCTCTTCCTGTTGGGCCTCACCTTGGGCGCTCTCACGGGTTGGAACGTGGCCTTTGAGGGAGTCATGGTGGTGGGCCTTCTCTCTCTGCTTCTCTTTGTCTATATCGAGCGAAAGGTGAAGTATCCGATGATGGACCTGGCACTCTTCAGGATCAGGGACTTCTCATCCGGAATCTTCAGCAACCTGCTCGCCTCGGTGTCGCGAGGTGCCGTCTCGCTGGTCCTCGTCTTTTACTTCCAGGGAGCCTTGAGGCTCGACGCCCTGACAGCTGGCCTCCTCCTGATCCCTTTCTCGATCGCCTTTGTGATGTTTGGTCCACTGAGTGGATTCCTCTCGGACAAGTATGGCGCTCGAAGTTTCAGCACAGCCGGACTCTTGATCTCCTCCTCCGCCTTCTTCTGGTTCTCCATCTTCCCCTTCGGGGCGTCGTACAGCCTGCTCGTCCTCCCGATGATCCTAGCAGGAGCGGGTGCGGGGATCTTCGTGGCGCCGAACGCCGCCTCCATCATGAATGCCGCCCCGGTGAACCGGAGGGGGATCGCGTCAGGGATGTCCTCCACACTAGTCAACACGGGGTCTCTGCTCAGTCTTGGGATGGCCTTCGCGATAATGGCGGCGAGCGTCCCAATCAGCACCCTTCAAGCGATCTTCGCCGGGGTGCAGGTCCAGCTCGACCCCACGAAGTTGGACCTCTTCATCAACTCGATGCGCAAGATCTTTCTCCTCATGGGAATTTTCAGCCTCGTCGCAGCGGTTCCCTCCTGGAAGAGGGGACCGAGAGGGGCTAAGCGGAGCGAGCAGGGCGGAGTCGACTGACGAGGGCCTACTTGCGTGACCTGAGGTACTCCGCGACCAGAGATTCGTTGTTCTCGGTCCGGACGAAGACAGGGACACCCTTCTGCTTTGTCGCCTTGTAGGAGACGAAGATCCACTCTCCGCTCTCGAGCTGCGCGGACCTCTCGAGGACTTCGTAGGGGAGTGCGAAAGAGTCTGCGACGACCATCCTGTCATACATCCGGGGGAGTGTGCTCACGAAGTAGCTGTGAAGCTGCTGCAGAGCGGAGACGTTCAGGTGGGCGACCCTCTGCGTCGCGAGCCAGCAATGGACCCTGTACTTTCGACCCTGCCTCAGGAGGGCCTCGACCTGGATGTTTGAGGTCATCGTCATCTGCTTATCGTTAGGGTTGTCGGGTATGTACTCCTGCGCTTCGTCGAGCACGATGAGGATGCGCCCCCTGTTCCCGAGCCTCTTGCGGAGGTACAACAACCTGCTGATCAGCCTGCTCGCAGCCATCCTAGCGTGAAGGGGGTCAGGAAGGTAGAGGATGTTCAATCTGGGAGCCTTGGAGGTCGCGAGCTCGTACGCCAGCTTCTCGGGTGTCAGCCCGCCCTCCTTCGTACCCCTCTCTGCTTTCTCTGTCATAATCTTCTCAAGAATCTGTTCAGCCTCGAGTCTGATCCCCGACTTCTCATGGGACTTGACGCGTATCTCCTCGAGGAGGGACGTGAGAGCCTTCTTGGCGTCGTCGTCGAGGTCGGAGAGACGGGTGGCCGGCTGCAGCCCCCTGGCGGTATAGAAATCGGATGAGAGCTTCTCGAGGGCGATGATCGCGGTGGTCCCCCCGGCCTTGGCGTCGCCGACCGTCTTCTCGAGCAAAGTCTGTATCCAGGCTAGGTCGAGACCACCCGCCTCCTGCAGCGCGAGCCTCTCGACAACGCCAGCCTTGTAGAGGCCCTCTAGGGCCTTCTGGATCTCCCGGGGCCCCACTTCGTCCTCGAGACTCTCGGGAATGGCCTGGGAGTTGTAGAACTGCCCCGCGTCTTCGATAAGCTCGTTGGTAAGAATCCTTCCGCCCGAGGCGAGAAGGTCCACGAGATGCACCGCGTACTCCCCCGCAACATCGAAGATGACGATAGTGAGGTCCCCCTCCGACTTTGATGCCATCCTCACGAGTGAGCTGGTCAAA
>VBPP01000251.1 GCA_005877365.1 Nitrososphaerota archaeon | reverse complement strand
CAGGCAGCTCTGCGACGGGGAAAAAGGGTTCACTTCTCCTTCTCCTTCTGAAGCTAAAGTCCCTATCGAGAATGTCAGCGGGACGCGGGAACTTCAACTGATGCCTTAGCCTTGAACTAACGTGCCTTCCTTCTATGACGATCGGTTCGGTGTATCTCCACCTTGACGTCGTTCCGACGCAGCCCTCCATTAATAGCATGTACATG
>VBPP01000049.1 GCA_005877365.1 Nitrososphaerota archaeon | reverse complement strand
CCGTCTGCGACGGAGCCGCTCACCGTCCTCAAGAGGCCAGTCTCCGAGACAGCGTACGAGGAGAGAGCCCCGCTGACGGCTTCGCTGACGATGAGATTTCCCCTGTTATCAAAGGCGAACCCGAATGGTTCCGTTCCGTGTGAGACGTTGAAGACCGGGCCAGCCGCAACTCCGTCTTCGTCGACGGTGTAAGCGTCGATGATGTTGGTCGTCTTCTCGGTTACGATGAGGATCGTTCCGTGAGGATTGAAGGAGATCTGCGCGGGTGAGGTTACTCCGCTGAGAGGCTGGACCGAGCCGGGTATCGGGGACAAGCCGCCGTCCTCGCTCAGGCGAAAGCCGGCGATGTTGGCTGGAGTTACGGCGTCGCCTGCGTTGAGCACGTAGACCAACTGCTTGTGGATTGTGACGCTTATGGGCGTCTTCCCGACGGTGTTGACCTTGTCGGTGATGGTGAGCGCCGTCGACTCGTCGCTGACTCTGAAGACGGTGAGTTCGTTACTCCCCGCGTTCACAGCGAAAAGCCATCTGCCGCCCCGACTGAGGGCGAGCCCACCTTGGTCGCCGAGACCGCTTCCGGTGCCCAGACCGGCGGTGGAGAAGCTGCCCGAGAAGGTCAGGGAGCCGTCCGCTCCTCTGCTGTAGGCGAGCACGCTGTTCCCACCTTCGGAGTTGGTCATGATGAAGACGGCTCCCTTGGAAGTCGAATCTTCTTTCGCCGTGGCTGCGAAGACGAGAGGAAGTGTGAGGACGAAGAATGCTAGCGTTGAGAGGATGATTGGAGATTTCCCGTTACTGGTTTTCACAATTTCCGGTGCGTCGCATTTCTGTATTTAGTGGTATTTCAAAATCAGCTACAGATTGGTTACAAATCATCCGCTCGGGGCGACATTGAACTTCAGCTTCACGCACAGGTCCTCGAAGGTCTGGAAGTGCGCCTCGAGCCAGGGGTGAAGGAAGTACGTCAGGCCGTAGTGCTCGCCCGTCGTGCTCACGAGTGAGTTCTTCTTGAGCACCTCGATGTGGTGCTGAACTGACCTGTACTCGAGTCCGAGCCTCTTCGAGAGCTGGTTAATGTTCCCGGGGCGCGCCTGGAGCTCCCTGATCAGCCTCGCCCTCGTCTCACCGCCCCTCGTCGCTCCAAGCAGGTACCATAGGAGTCGGCGCAGGTCGGGGTCGTCGTCCACCACAGCCCGCAGACACCTCAGATTCTATTTATCCCTTGGAGCTTTGAAAACCTCGAGATTTTGAAATAAACTTAATACTCTCGGCCCGCATCAAACCGCTGAACAAGGCGTGGACCCTGTGATGTCCGTCACGATTCTCTTCTCAGGGTTGAACGTAGCTCTGCTCTTGGCCCTCCTCTACTTTTACGGGAGGATTCTCTTTCGCAGCCGGGCCGCCCACTCGGTCGGTCTGCTCTTCTTCGCGCTCCTTCTTCTAGCAAACAGCGTCCTCACAGTCTATGCGTACGTAGCGATGGCTCCCTTCTTCGGAAGCGGGGCGCTTCCATACCTCTCCGCGATGTCGGTGCTGGAGTTCGTGGGCCTCGCCGCCCTTCTTAAGATTACGGTGTAAGTCGGCGATCTTGCGCCCTCGCAGGTGATTATCGCAGCTTTCGTCGACTGGTCAACTATTCAGCGGGCTGATGGATTGCAGAACCTTGACGCGTCTTCTCAGCGCTTGCCCGGCTTACCTGAAACCAAGGCCGGAGGAGTCCATTGCCCTGACGCAGTGCGCGCACCTGAGTCCACGGGGCGTCCGGTAGAGGCGTTCGAGATTGCCGCACTTTGGGCACTGCTTGGGCAACTTTTGGGACTGCTGCTGGATTAACTCTCTCGTGGAGGCTAGCGCCTTCTGAATCTCCTTCGGAGCATCTCTTGATTATTCAATTGCGCACAGACTGGACAGATCAGCTGGGTGGTGGTTCCTTCGGGTTGAAGCCTAATCTGGTGAATTGTGCACAATTCAAACTGGGATTCGTTCACGCTGTACAGAGCTTTCCGTCCCTAATAAGGACGCCTCTAAACCCTTTTACTGGACTTTCTGGGGTTTCAGCCGCTTGGAATCGGCCGACAACGCCCGTGATACGAGGTTCAAAGAGATCTTTGTCTCATTCAACGAGTCGTTGATGAAGTACTGGGAGTCGTACATTAGGCTGCAGGACCAGCTCTACGAGAGCCTGGGGGCAGCCAGGGAGGTTTCCTGGCTCGCTGCAACAGACATGAGTAAGCTCCGTGACATCAACCAGGCGCAGCGCGAACTCTTCTCCAGAATGCCCCGGAGGATGGACTACATCCCACTAGCCCAGATATCGCTGGACTACGATAGCGCCTTGAGCAAGATCGCCGAGCTCGAGGAGACCCTCTCCCTTGAGGAGGAGGGCTGCAAGAAGCTTGAGGAGGCGATAGCGATTCTCAAGGAGAAGGCCGGGGCGATGAAGGAAGCCCTGCGCGCCGCCGGTCGCTGACCGACCGCACCGTGCGGTGGGCTCTACGTGGGAAAACGGGAGAGGCCTGCGGTAGTTCGACCAGAGGGCAGTTCAGGGTCAACCCCCTAGACGGCCTCAACTAGGCCCCGTCTAGCCGGAATCTGTTTTGACGAATTCTCCCATACAGTTAGTGCGGAAGGCGCAGATCGGCAAGGTGGGCACAGAGGTTCTGAGATACCTCACGAGCGCTTTCACAGGCAGGGGATTCACCTGGTTGCTTCCGGTGATTTTCTCGAAGTCGACAGACCCCCTGTGGCCAGACCCCGGAGCCTCGATCGAGAAGAGAGTCGAGACCGAGATTTACGGCGAGACGGTGCGGACGACCCTGAGCATGATAATTCACAAGCTAGTCGCGTGCTCAACGGCGTACCCGAAGTTCTTCGTCCTCTCTCCGAACGTGAGGATAGAAAGGAGGGAGAGGAAGGCGACAGGATGGCACGCCTATGAGTTCACACAGCTTGATTTCGAGGTGGCGGGCGCCGGTTTCAGGGATGTCAGGCGCCTCGTTGAGGCAGTCATCGCTGGACTGGTGAGTCATGTCAAGAAACGAGCGGAACGGGAACTGAAAAGCCTCGGCAGGTATGGGAGTCTCAAAACACCCGAGACGCCTTTCAGGGTCCATGACAGGGAAGACCTTGAGGCAAAGTACGAAGGTAGGTGGGAGGTGAGTCTACCTCAAGACATCCGTGAGCCTGTCTGGGTGACTAACATCCCGAGAGAGTTTTATGATTTTGAGGACGCGGCCACGGGCAGGTGGGACAACTATGACCTCTTCCTTCCAAAGTACGGCGAGGTGCTCTCGGGCGCCAGACGCGAGTGGGAGTACGGTAAGATCGCTGCAAAGATGGAGCGCGACGGCGTGAAGAAGGAGAACTACACCCTGCTCCTCACGCTCGCGAAAGAAGGCAAGCTCAAGCCATCGGCAGGCGCGGGAATAGGTGTCGAGAGACTCATGACCTGGGTTGCGGGAGCGAGGCACGTGGGAGAAGTTCAGGCATTCCCGAAGGTCCCCGGAGTGGTCTACGAGCTCTAGGCGAGACGTCAGAAAGTCAACCCACTCAGTCGAAGCGCTCCATGCCCTCAGTCGCTTCTGACCGGACGCGACTCCAGCTCCCCATTTGTTTGCAGGATACTTTTGAGCCAAAGACGAGTTCCGCTGCTGCTCAGATGAGGTCTTCCGTCAATCGTATCAGAGGAGACGTTGAAAAACTGGGGGAGATATGGAAGACGGAGGCCGGCGGAGTTCCAAGGTTCATCTTCACCGATGGAGACTTAAGCGAGGCGGTTCATAACGGGCCTGATGCAGAGTGCCGGTCTTCGCACGGTGACCGACAAGGTAAGGGGCGTGCCTGGCGGCGGGAGCATTTGGCAGCGACTTCGGGCTGGCCTTGGGAGAATTGGGTTGTTTCTTCAGCGGGGACCTATCTTGTCGCCACGTTTAATACGTCTCACGTGAGTCCCAATTTCTTGGATTCGCTGAGTCTGACTTTGAGGTCCGTCACCCTCGGCATCACCATTGGAGCTGCGGCGGCCGTCGTCCCAGCGTACAGAGTCATTAGGCCTGACTCGTACGAGGCGATAAGAAAGGATGAATAAATGATTGAACTGAAGTCGGTCTCGAAGCACTATAGGCTGAGCGGGGATGTCCTTGTCAAGGCCGTCGACGACCTCGACCTGACCATACAAGACGGGGAATTTGCGATGATAGTCGGCAGGTCAGGTTCTGGCAAGACGACGCTTCTCAGTCTGATTGGGGGGCTTACAAGGCCGACTCAGGGTTCCGTGCGCGTCGACGGAGTTGACCTCTGGGGCCTGGACGACGCGAACCAGTCTAGGTTCAGGGCCGAGAAGATCGGGTTCGTCTTCCAGATACCGAGCCTTCTCCCGACCCTGACGGTCCTGGACAACGTGAAGCTGCCCACCATGTTCGCAAGGCAACATGACAGGGTCGGGGAGAAGGCGCTGGGCTTGCTCCAGATGGTGGGACTCTCCGAGAAAGGACACGCCTACCCGTCACAGCTCTCCGTCGGGCAGCAGAAGAGGGTCGCCCTAGCAAGAGCCCTGGTCAACGGACCGGAGATCGTTCTCGCGGACGATAGTTATGGTGACCCACACTCTGGAACTCGCCAGCTATGCGACGAAGGTGCGAACGATGGACAACGGCGTCCTCAGCGAGTGAGCGAGTCGGTCAGGCTATGACGCTGAGGTAGTATCGTTGGTCGGAGGATTCTCACTCTCGCGGCTGGAGTTGGTCATATTGCCTCTTCTCTTCGACTTACTACCCGATGGAGTTCGCTCAGGTGGGTTCCATCCTGATATTGTCTCCTGGCATGAATTGGGGGACGAGGCCCCGAGGGCCCCGCGGCTCCACTCGCTCGTCAGGCGGAGGTTCGCGGAAGGGCACCCAGGATGGCTTCTTCGGGTGTGGCAATGGCTGTTCTAGTCGGCGTACTCCTCTCGACGGCTGCTGACCACCGGGGCGGCGTACAGCATCTCTTCGACGAGAGACAAGCTCGGGTCCGACGTCCTGGGTGGTTCCCTTATCCAGAAGACGCATCTCGAGGCCACAGTCTCCTCGTTTTTCTTTGCTCCCGCTGGCGGCGCTTCGACGAAAGGGATCGCCATTGGAGGGTTATCCCGGTCGGGAAGTTCGTTCAAATCGGAGCCGATTCACCAATAGTCTGCTAGCTCCATCCCTCCTGTCACGGGTCATGCTTTCTTAACCTGTCGGGTTACTTCAACGTAAGTAGGTCGCGACATGACCGACCTCCTCCTCCGACTTCCCGAATCCGTGGGCAGTTCGATTTCACGAGGGGGAGAAGACTTTGCCGCAATTCGGGAGGCCTTCAGGTTGGTTGTACGGCGAGGGAGCCGCGAGGGATGGAGGCCGGTGAGCTGAGCAATTACCTGGGGGAACGTTCATATCATCCACCGCCAGTCAGAAAACCTCGAAAGAATGGTCTGGAAAAGCGCCCTAGCAGGAGGAGTCATTGGCTTCTTGTTGGGTCTGTTCTTCAAGAGCCTGATACTGGTGCTAATCACATTGAATGTGCCTTCCCTCGAAAAATATCTCGTGGACACCTTCGTTCCGGCGCACGGAATCTCAAATCCTGACTTCATAAGGTTCTTTACCGTTCCGCTTCCCTTCGCACTCCTGGGCGCGGCGATCGGGGCTCTGAAGTACGGAGGCAGAGGCGGGGCCACGACCCCGGCAGTACCTGAAACCTAGAGGAGTGAAGAAAGTCCAGCCCAGTTTACCTCCCCGCCCATAGAGGAATGGATTTTGCTGTCCTCGAGATTCTGGGTTGGGTAACGAGGCTCGCTACAGCCAGAAGAAGAGAACGAGCCCACCGATGAGGAAGCTGATGCCTATCAGTCTGTTGATGAGCTTCCCATTCTCCACGACCCCCTTGGTGAAGCGTAGGCGCATGTCCTGAAGCATCAACCCCGAGACCAGGATGGGAATGATTCTGCCTAGAGTGTAGAGTCCGAAGTATACGAGCACCGCGGGCGGGTCGAGCGTTGAGAGAGAGAGGAAGACGATCGGGATGAGGATGGTGACGGTGCAGTGTGCCTGCCCCGGGCCACCTATGAACACGCCGTAGAGGAATCCTCCGCGATAACCCTGTATGTTCATGAGGCTCTGTGGCGCGTTGACTCGCGGCACGGGCAAGCTGAAGCTCCTTCCGGTCAGGTAGACGAGTCCGATTACGGTGAGTATGGCCCAACCAAGATAGTTGATGATAATAAGAATCGGGGTGTGAATCGGGTTGAAGGGGTTGAGCGTGGCCCAACCGGCATAGTTGGCACCTACATTTCCCAAACCAAGAGCGTCACGAAGTATCACCACCCCAAGTGAAAGTAAGCCTCCGGTGATGGCCGCTCCCACGACCGCGATGCCGGCGGAGAAGGCGAGACAAACCGCAGCTATGCGTATCCTCGATACCTTCTCCTCATCCGCGGAGAAGTAGGCGAAGAGCCCCGGATAGACCACGAAGCAGCAGGGGAGGAACCCACTAACTATGCCGACGGTGAACGCGAGGAGCTCATGAAAGGCTTCGATCAATTGAAGTCACATCCTCGCTCCCAGTCCTCAAGGGACTCTCCATTGACTGCTCGCGCCCATGCTCTCAGTCTGGACCCCATCCTAAACAAGGAAGTCAGTGAGGATAAACCTT
>VBPP01000048.1 GCA_005877365.1 Nitrososphaerota archaeon | reverse complement strand
CCGAGGTCCGCTACCGCTGACAGCGGGAAGGGAAGTCGCAAACAGAAGAAAAAGCCACGGACAAGCGACGACAACAAACACGATTACGAAAACAATCACAGGATGTCGTTGGGCTAGGCTTCTCCGTCGCATGGACTAGAATGCGGCCAAACTAAATAACCGCCACCATCCAGATCCTCTGAATCCCCACTGCACCGAGTTCTCGTGCCGGGCAGATCCGCGAGTTCAGGATGAGGAACTCATGCGAGCTCCGTCGTGAAGGCATCCGAGCCCTTGACGTCGTACTCCTGAATTTTGTGTGTAGGTTCTCTAGAAGATTCCGGCGAATTGTTTCAGTTGTATCTGGTTGCTTTCTGCTTGTCTTCGAATCATAAAGAGATAGGCATTGGATCAGCGAGGAGTTAGAACCAGGGAGTTACGCCTTGCCAGAGTGAGAGCTGGGTTGGAAGGGGAGAAGACGACGGTCATCCAGCTGATGCTCGAAGACGACGAGAGGATGAGCCTCAGAAAGGCCCAGAGAGAGCCGACTCTCAGGGCACTGCTTCAAGAAGTCTCGGGAGATGGACGTAGCCGAACACAAGCGCCAAGAACAGACCCACCCAGAGTGCCGCCGCGAAGAAGACTGGAGGCCAGAACTCCCTCTTCGATGTCTTGTGGTGAAACAGAAAGGCGCCGAAGATGATTCCCCAAAACCCTCCGAGAAGCGCGATGATGTGCAGCGTCCTCTCGCTTATCCTGTCCCAGCCCATGACCGCGAGAAGCTTGTCGAGGCCCATAGCAAAGATTCCCGAGATCCCGGCCAGCATCACCCATCTCTCGATGAAAGACTGGGTGAGAAGGTCTAGGAGTGCCACCCTAAGATAGTTGAGTGATGTATATTAGCGCCCACCCGACGACTTCTGAACCAAGGCCAAGCTCTCCAGTCGTTCGTGAACACAAGCAGGGAGCGGTCAGTTCTACCCTTACTCCTCTCGATAGTTGCGCTTTGCCAACCTTTCTTTCAGGTCAATGACGAGGTTGAGCGACGCGATCTCCCTGAACAGGGTTTCTGGGCTTCGCCGAAAAGCCACTGGGATGGTGTCAATCAGTGTCTTTTCGAGTTCGTCGAGGATCTGCCTGACGTATCTGTCCCTTGCCGAACCCAAGCCTCAATCGCCTTCAAGGCTTGTTTGCGTCTCTTCACGGGGTCCTTCAGAATCTCCTCGAGTTCCAGCTGTTCCTTCTCCGTGAGCGGCCGCATACAAGTCATCATAGAAATCTAAACAGCGATTTAAGCATCACGGACGACCGTGGGGAGCGACTATCCCACCGCAGATCTTCGAATCTTCCGCTGTTGCTTCGCGCTCGACGTGGGGGCTTAAAAGAAATGTTTCAATGTATGTTTGCGACTGAGGAGCGTCCGCAAGCACTCCTGACCGAAAATTCAGGGGCAAGTCATGGGCAAAACAGCCGTTCCACAGGCCAACCCAGGCGCGAAGAAGCGGCTCGGTCCCTAAACTGCTACCAGATTCTTCTCAGCTCTTTTGAGCAGTACTGCGTTGGTGGCCACTATAATCGAAGAAGCGCTCATGAGTAGTGCAGAAACTTCAGGCCTGAGGATTATCCCATAGCTTGGATACAGTATGCCTGCCGCAACTGGGATGGCGAGAAGGTTGTAGAACGAAGCCCAGAACAAGTTCTGCTTCATTTTTGTTACTGTCGCCTTGCTCAACTTGATTGCTCTCAAAACGTCCGCTGGATCCGACTTCATCAAGACTACTTTGGCTGTTTCAATGGCAACGTCAGTCCCAGCCCCGATCGCAATACCGATGTTCGCCTGCGCCAAGGCTGGTGCGTCGTTCACCCCGTCGCCTACCATCGCGACAAACCTGCCTTCGTACTGCAGCTTCTTAATGTAATCCGCCTTGTCTGCTGGCAATACTTCAGCAAAGACTCGCTTGATTCCCAGTGCGTTCGCGACTGCCTCGGCAGTGGCTGAGTTGTCGCCCGTTATCATCACTGTTTCGATTCCGAGCTCGTTCAACCTCTCGATTGCCTTCTTGGCCGTTGGTCTGACTGGGTCTGCTGCACCGATGGCTGCCGAGAGCTTGCCATCAACTGCAAGAAGCACCAGCGTCTCACCCTTGTCAAGAAATGTGTCTATTTGTTTCTGCAGCGCGGTCGTCTCTATTCCATTCTGTCTCATCAGCTTCGTAGTTCCTACGAGTGCCCGCCTCCCGTCCACTCTTGCCTCGACTCCCAATCCGGACAGATTCTCGAAATGCTCGATTCTCGTGGGCAGGGTAAGTTTCCTCCTTTTCACTTCCTCCAGCACAGCATTGCTCAGCGGATGATTCGACTTCATCTCGGCAGCGCCGACTAATTTCAGAGCTTCGTTCTCGTCCATTTCTTGAGCTA
>VBPP01000047.1 GCA_005877365.1 Nitrososphaerota archaeon | reverse complement strand
ACCGTCAGGGTTATCAACAAGATAATCGGCGAAAAGGCAAAGGGAAAGACTTGCTGTGCACCCATACTCCTTCCTGAGGGAGGCGCGGAAAGACGCGATGTCTCCCTACTGATCCAAACCGATCTCCCATTTCAAGGATCGAATGAGAAGCTACTCGGAGAGATTGACGTCGGAGTAACCAGGGCTGACTACGCCATAGCGGAGACCGGATGCGTGGTAGAACTCGCGTACGATGATGCCCTCCGTCTAGTCTCCTCGCTTTCGCGCATCCACATCGTTGTGGTGGAGGAGGCCACAATCATGCCGACCCTGCAGGATTTGGCGCAGAGGATCAGGGAGCTTCTTACCGGCAAAGCGACAAAGCCGACGATCACGCTGATCGGAGGGCCGTCGAGAACCTCAGACATTGAGCTGAAGAGCGTCTTGGGCGTACACGGCCCGAAGGAAGTGCACGCGGTCCTCGTGGGAGAGGAGGGGGGGAGCGCCTAACAGAATGCCGAAGAGTTACAAAACGTTGTTGCGTAAGATTACCTACTCCCTCGCTCATCCGGAGCTTAACAGGATTCTCCTCGACGCGACCAAGAGGGGGAGGGACGCGAGAGAGGCACAGCTGGCTACGCTGGTAGATCCAAAGGGTTTCACGCAGAGCATCAAGAACCTAAAGACGGATGCCATCAGTAAGCTGGATCACCTAGTTCAAGAGTTCAAACTGAACTGCGAGAGGAATGGCTCCACCGTCGTTCTGGCCAGGGACGGTCGTGAAGCGATAGATTACATCGCGACTCTCGCCCAGCGTCATGGCCTGAAAGTAATCAAGAAGTCCAAGTCATTGACGACAGAGGAGATAGAGCTCAATCCTCGCCTTGAGGAGAGAGGCCTCGAGGTAATCGAGACGGACCTGGGCGAGAGGATAATCCAGCTCGCCGGAGAGAAGCCCTACCATATCGTCTTCCCGGCAGTCCACAAATCACAGACCGAGGTTGCAAAGCTCTTCTCGGACGCGTTGCATGTGGAGGTGAAGGACGACCTGCAGGCGATAATGGATGCGCAGCGGCACGCACTGAGGCCCATCTTCCTGGGGCCCGGAATGGGAGTAACCGGGGCAAACGTCGCGGTCGCAGAGACCGGGTCTATCATAGTTGAGACGAACGAAGGAAATGCCAGACTCATCACATCGATCCCCGACGTGCACGTCGTTGTGGTGGGTATGGAGAAGATAGTTGAGAAGTGGGAGGACGCGTTGAGGTTGATGATTGCCCACCCGATGAGCGCCACTGGCACCAGGCTCACGAACTATGTCTCGATGATGAGCCAGAGGCTACCACTAGCCGGTCATCCGAGGAGAGAGCTTCACGTTGTAATTCTTGACAATGGGCGGTCTAGGATGAGGGAGGATCCGTCGTTCAAAGAGGCCCTCAACTGCATCAGGTGCGGTGCGTGCATGAACATCTGCCCCACGTACGGCGTGACCGGGGGGCACATATTCGGATACATCTACCCAGGCCCCATTGGAATCCCATGGACCGAAGAGGTTCACGGGCTCGACCATGCAGCTGAGTTTGCCCATCTTTGCATAGCCTGCGGCCTGTGCAGAGAGATCTGTCCCGCAGACATCGACATCCCCATGATGATAGCAAAGGTGAAGGAGAAGGACGTCAAACAAGACGGCCAGCCCATAGCCAACCGAGTCCTCATCAGATACGAGGAGCTCGCAAAGTTCGCCAGTGCAACCGCACCGGTCTCCAATTGGCTCGTGCAGAACAGATTCTCCCGACTACTGATGCACAGATTTCTCGGCATCGAGAAGAGGAGGAAACTCCCCGTCTTCGTCCGCAATACATTCGAGAAGAGGTTTCTCGAGATTAAGAGAGAGATTCCAAATCCGAGAGGAAGGGTGGTCTACTTTCCAGATCTGACTGTTAACTTCACGGATCCGAGCATCGGGGTAAGGGCCGTGAACCTTCTTCAGGAGTCGGGCATAGAGGTTATCCTGCCCAGAGGCCTCAAGTCGAGCGGATATCCGTATTTCTCATACGGTGAACTTGAAAAGGCTACAAAGATCGCGAGGCACAACGTCGAGACGCTCAAGGATTACGTGAACCGAGGTTTCGAGGTCCTGGCCACCGAGCCAACGGCAACATACGCCATGAAGAAAGTCTATCCAACGCTCCTGGGTCATACCGCGGCGAGTGAGCTGGTTGCGAGCCATACATTCGAATTCTTCGAATATGCCTACGAGCACGCGAGCGGAGCCATTCAGGCGGCCGTCATCGGCGAGAGGGACAGGCAGAGGATTGGATTCCACGTCCCATGCCATCAGAGGGCCCTGAGCTCAGGGAGGCACACGATCGCTCTCCTCGAGAGGGCTGGATATTCGGTCAAGGTCATCGAGACGGGGACATGCTGCGGGATGGCTGGCACATTCGGTCTCAAGAAGGGACCTTTGGGGTACGAGCTCTCCATGGCAGTCGGCCGGCAGCTCTTCGACATGTTCAAGCTCGAAGGAACAGAGCTTCTCATCGCAACCGAGAGTAGTGTCTGCACCTGGCAACTCACGGAAGGCACCGGGTACAGGGTGGTTCACCCTCTCGAGCTACTGGTTCCAGGCACCCCCGCGTAAAGGAAACGCACGCCGCCCCATTCCTAGAGACCCCAGTCTGGCGCGCTTGTGGCACCGGTGCAAAAAAGCCCCCCCCGTTGTCGCTCGTCGAGCCAACCGAGCAGGGTAGAGGAGGAAGGGAAGGAGCAGCAACTCTTCGTCCCGAAATCGTTATATCTTGAGTGAACGATTCTCCCTCACACTGAAGCTCGTAGACCTTTCCCAGGAAATAGCTCACAAGGACAAATTCGGACAGCACCCTCTTCATCCCACTCCCTACATCTTTCCCTACATAACCCACGAGGAGTCAGCCAAGCAGCTGAAGGGTATCTCGTATACCACCGAGTGGTTGAACATCAACAGTCACTCCGGCACACATGTCGACTCCCCACGCCACTGCGACCCCAAGGCAGGTGCGATGACAATAGACAAGGTTCCTCTGGAGTGGCTCTACGGTGATGCGGTTTGTGTGGACATCTCTCACTTTGCGCCAAAGAGCTGGATCAGTGCAGCCGACCTGGAAGAGGCAGTCAAGAAGAGCGGTGTTCAAATAAAGCGCGGCGATATCGTCCT
>VBPP01000046.1 GCA_005877365.1 Nitrososphaerota archaeon | reverse complement strand
GTCCACCTTGTTCATGACCATCAGGGAGGGGATGTAGACACGGTTGCCGAGCAAGACGTCGACGAGCTGTTCGTCTGTGATGTCCTCCCTCACGAAGACCCGGGCATTGTTCACATCGTAGACACGAAGAATGTCCTTCACTAACTCCTCGCTCATCCTGGTGAGCTTGACGTTCGCGGCGACCGCGACGCCTCCCGAGTCTGTCACTTCTATCGTGACGTTCGGTGGTTCTTCGTCGACCCTGATTCCTATTGCGTTCAGCTCTCGCCGCAGGATTCCGCGCGCTTCCGGCTGAAAGACGTCCACGATAAAGAGTATCAGATCAGCGTTCCTCGCGACCGACAGGACCCTCTTGCCGAGGCCCCTCCCGGAGGACGCGCCCTCGATTATCCCCGGGAGGTCGAGGAGTTGAATCCTCGCTCCGTTGATTTCCATAACCCCCGGGACGACCTCCAGCGTCGTGAACTGGTAGGCGCCGACCTTCGACTTCGCATTCGTCAGCCTGTTGAGGAGGGTCGACTTACCCACACTGGGGAGCCCAATCAGTACGATGGTCGCATCCCCCGACTTCTTTATGTCAAACCCGAGCGAACTCCCGACGCGCTTCGACTGCTGTTGCTCCTGCTCCCGCTTGAGCCTCGCCAGCTTCGCCTTCAGGAGCCCCACGTGGTGCTCCGTCTTCTTGTTGACCTGCGTCCTGTGCAGGTCGTCTTCTATCTTTTTGATCTTCTCCGGTATTCCCAAACTGAACCCACTGTCTTGAGAACAGTTCACGCTATATTAGGAATGTGGAGGCTGGTTCTGTCTAATCCCCATGAGACGATGACTTCTCATCTCTGAAGAGACGGAACACGGATGCCAAATGTTGAAAAACGCAACCACCTCGACTGAAAGGGCTTGATCTGCGAGAGGTGTCACGCCGGCCAGATGGTCGAGTACCAGAGGAAGATCAATTCTGGCGGCAGGGAAGCTTCTCTGACGGGACGGAGGTGCGACAGGTGCGGCTACACCGAACTGGACAACGATGAAGACGTCTGGTCGGCCGTGGGCCTCTGACGACCCTCCACCTTATTAATTCCAAGCTGGTTCGCGAATGAGTGAGTGAGTGATTGAGCGATATCTTGGCCGAGCCGGAGAAGGTGCGGGTCGGATGCAGCGGATGGTCGTACAAGGACTGGGTTGGCGGCTTCTATCCGGCCGACCTGCCTGCAGGCGAGTACCTCAGCTTCTACTCGAAATTCTTCAACTGCGTCGAGATCGATTCGAGCTTCTACAGGATTCCCTCTCCCTTCATGATAGAGCAATGGAAGAGGAAGACGCCCGAAGGATTCCTCTTCTCACCGAAGCTTCCCAAGAAGATTACCCACGACAACAAGCTGCAAAA
>VBPP01000045.1 GCA_005877365.1 Nitrososphaerota archaeon | reverse complement strand
TACCTCGAGACACCCGCCCAGTCGACGGCGAACTTCGGCTACCTAAGGATGGTTGGCGAGAGGGACATCACCGAGTTCACGGGGATACAGAAGGAGAGGTCGGCCGAGATGAAGGCATGGGCGGAGAAGCTTCAGGAGAAGATGGGGTCGCTCGACCAAGCCTTCGTCTTCTTCAACAATCACTTCGCCGGATTCGGGCCCGAGTCGGTCAACGAGTTCAGGCGCCTAATGGGGATGATCGATATCGACTGGAGGCAGGGGGCGGAAGGCCCGAGACAGAAGAGCCTAGCAGAGTTCCAGAGTTAGTAGATGAACGAGCCGCAGAGAACCATCTTCCACATCGATATCGACGCCTTCTACGCCTCGGTTGAAGTTCGTGACAACCCGTCACTCAAGGGCAAACCACTGATCGTGGGTTTCGACCCCGAAGGGGGGAAGGGGAGAGGTGTGGTCGTCGCCTGCTCCTATGAGGCGAGGAATTTGGGGGTAAGGTCGGGGATGCCGATCTCCCGCGCCTACAGAATCGCGCCGGACGCCGTCTACGTACGCCCCGACTACCGCAAGTACACCGAGGCCTCCGCACGAATAATGAAGCTGCTCAGGGGATACGCCGATGAGCTCGAGCAGGTGGGGATAGACGAGGCTTTCCTTGATGTGAGCTCCAGGGTCCGAGGGATCGAGCAGGCTAAGTCGCTCGCGCTTCAGATAAAGAGAGAGATCCGCTCAGAGGGTCTCACCTGCTCGATAGGTATCGCCCCAAACAAGTCCTCCGCGAAGATAGCCTCCGACCTCCTGAAGCCAGACGGCCTGACGGTGGTCCCCTCGACACTGGTGGCCGAGTTCCTAGCACCCCTCCCGGTCAGTGTCATCCCTGGGGTGGGGAAGAAGACGGGCGACTTCCTGAAGGAGAGAGGGATCGAGACCATTTCGCAGCTTCAGTCGCTACCCGGCAAGCAGCTCGTCCGATGGTTCGGGAAGAACGGAGTCTGGCTGTGGGGAGTCATCCACGGAACCGAGCAGATTGCTGTCCGGCCGAGGGAACAGAAGTCTCTCAACGTCGAGAAGACCTTCAGGAGGGATGTCAAAGACTACAGGACCGTCATGAAGGAGGCGGAGCTGCTC
>VBPP01000044.1 GCA_005877365.1 Nitrososphaerota archaeon | reverse complement strand
AGCCTCGTCGCGGCGAGCTCAGAGATCAAGGAGGCGGAGTTGGCCAGCCCCGCGAAGAGCCCGGGATACTTCAATTTCATCCGCGAGACCCTGTCGATGAGAGTCCTCGTGCTCCGCTTCGTCCCCGACTGGACGATCAAGAATCTGCGCGAGCCGGCGAACCTGACCTTCTTCGCCTCTTCGCCCATCTTGTACATGATGACGCCTCCCGTCGCACAGATGTTGATATCAATCCCTGACGGTCTGCCGTGAATCGCGGTCTCCCCCGTCATCGCATAGCGCGATATCGCGCTCGTTCCTAGCTCCATTCCTTTCAGCTTCGAGAGGGCCGATGCGACGGCCACCATCGTCGCGGCTGACGACCCGAGGCCAGAACTCTCTGGGACCTGGGAGGTTATCCGGATGAGAACCCTCGGATTGATGCGTAACTCGTCCGAGACCTTCGCAACGACCTTCGCGACCGGGGCGAGTCTCTTCTTCGATGAATCGCTCGATCGCCCCGTGAACGACGAAGTGTTCGCCCGTGATGATGGCCTTGCACGGTGCCTCCGCAACAGCCTTCAATGTCTAGACGAATCTCAAGGATGCGTACCCGACAACTTCGTTCATATCCCTTGTGGTCTCTCCGCTATTCGAGTACTTCAGAAGCTCCCCCTTCTTGAACCCGAGCTTCTTGCACGCCTGGATGACCGAGGCGATTGCGCCGTATCCGCAGGCCGTCACCTTCAACCTCTCGAGGGTTCCGTAGAAACCCTCCAGGTCCAGGGCTTCGACCATCTGGAGCAGGTGTGAATCCTTCGACCTGGCCTGCTCTGCGGCCTCGTAGTGAGTAAGGTCTGAGGAAGCGATTAGGACAGCGTCCCTACCCTCAAGAAGGTTTGCTATCCCCACCCCGAGCGTTCGTGCCGTCTCTATGTCTTGAAGCGCCAGGGAGATGGGAAGAAGGGAGAGACTCTCCCCGTATATGAGCTGAAGGAACGGGAGCTGCACCTCGAGGGAGTGCTCCATCCTGTGAGCGGAGGGGTCATAATCGACGATCCCCGTCGACTCGACAATCTTCTTCGCCGCCTCCGCGTCGACTGAAACCTCGCCGAGGGGTGTCTCCCACCGCCCCTCCTTGAAGGTCGCGACTCCGCTCCCCACCCCGTAGTGATTCGGCCCGACGATCACAACGAGTTCCGGCTTGCGAAGCGAGGAGACGTGAAGGTACGTGTGAGCCGCGACCGGTCCCGAATAGACGTAGCCCGCGTGAGGAGAGAGGCAGGAGACGATACCACTCGAGAGGTACTCTGGGGGCGGTTCGCTCCCCGGCCCGAGCCTGTGGAGGTAGGAGGCCCTGATGAGTTCCTTCAGCTCCCGAGGGTCGGCGGGATAGAAGGTCCCCGCGACGGCGGGTCTCCTCCCCTGCATGTTGAGGGACTCGCCCCGTCTCTTAATTAAGAATCCGTTACCCGGCCTCGGTCTCGACCTGCTCTTCCTCAAGGAGCTTCGTTTCGAAGTCCTCGATTGCATACTTCATCGGCTGGTCTGGGGAGAGAGACCCCGCATGGGTGAGGACGGCGCGGGCGAGGAGCCAGAAGATCGCGGCGATCGCCTTTCGACCTCTGTTGTTTCCGGGGATGACCAGGTCGATATCGTCCGTCACGTTGTCTGTGTCGCAGACGGCGATTACGGGTATGCCGAGTTTCCCCGCCTCGACGACCGCCTGGGCGTCGGAGAGTGGGTCTGCGACGAGGACGAGCTCAGCGTCGATATGCCCCGGGTATAGGGGGTTGGTGAAGGTACCGGGCATGAACCGCCCTACCTGCGGGATCGCACCTGTCAGCTCGCAGAACTTCTCGACGGCGTTCGCCCCGTAGTCCTTGCTCGTGTAGACGACGGTGTTCTGGGGGCCAGTGAAGGCGATGAACTTTCCGGCGATGTCTATCCTCTGCAGGGTCTTGGAGTAGTCGATCATGTGAAGGCCGTCGGGGCGAGGGCGCGTCGTGAAGGATTCCATCGTCTTCGTCCTGACGGGCGTTCCTATCCTTATGCCCGTGGCTAGAAGAGCCTTCTCCGAAAGCTGAGCTACCACTATCTTCTCGGCGGACCCGGATTCGTCCTCCTCGTACTGGGACAACTCCTAACCCACCCGCGCCATTCTTGCCCTGAGCAACTTTTCGGCCCTCATCAGAAGGGCATTTAACT
>VBPP01000043.1 GCA_005877365.1 Nitrososphaerota archaeon | reverse complement strand
CGAAGCCAGTTGGATGGCATCTTCGTCCGTCAGTCCCGGGCACCACCCTCCCTCGTCTCCTCTACCGACGGGGTAGGGGAGATTGCCCGACAGCTCCCTTCCGACCCTAGAATGAACATCGAAGTTGAGTTGGATTGCCTCCCTCATCGAGGTGGCACCGAGGGGGGCGACGAGTACCTCTTGGATGCTCGGCGACTTCTCGCCTGCGTGCTTCCCTCCGCCGATCACGTTGCCTAGCGGGTAGGGGAGCGAGTTACAGCGGGGGTCGATCAAACGACAAAGAAGTACTCCTCTTGCCCGAGAGGCAGCGACAGCGGCAGCGACGCTGATGGAGTA
>VBPP01000042.1 GCA_005877365.1 Nitrososphaerota archaeon | reverse complement strand
GAAACCAGCCTCGCGGTCTCGTCTGGGCCGCCGGGAGAGAAGGGTACCGCCTCATGGATACCGCGGCTCGCACCCGAAGGGGAGAGTGCTCTTCCGACCTCGCTGCCGGCCGAGACCTCTGCCTCGATTCCCGGGTCGCCCCTCCCGTTGAACGCGACCCGCGCTGAGAGCGCCTCTACGCGCAAGGCAGAACCAGTCAGTAGTTTGTGCCCTTCTTGCCGAAGAACGGAAGGACCTGGTCGATGACGTCAACGGAGGAGATCAACATCCGCCTGCAGCAGTACCTCTTCAGCCCTAGTTCGTCGAGAACCTTTGCTGGGTCCTCTCCCGCCTTCACCTTCGTCTCGAAGTTAGAGAACTTGTCTCCGACGAGGGATCC
>VBPP01000156.1 GCA_005877365.1 Nitrososphaerota archaeon | reverse complement strand
ACTCCAAACTGAAAGTCAGCGGAAAGTTCCGCGAGGCACGTCAGCTAATCAAGGGTCGGTGGAGTCTTCTGCACGATGTCATCTCCAAGATCATTCATGAAGGTCTGGCCCGGGGATACATTGTTGTTCATGACCACGTGAATACTCGCCAATTGAGAAGGGGCGCGTACAAGGAAATCGCGGATGGGGCCGGGGCGAAATACCTGGGCGTCTACGTGCACGCCCCGCTCGGGGTCCTTAAGGAGAGGTGGCGCTCGAGCAACATACCCGAAGTCAAGCTGAAGAGGCTTGAGAAGAAGCACGCGAAGTTCTTGAGGCTTAGGGAGGAACTCGACTTCGATGCGATCATCGATACATCATCAACGCCGCCCGACGCGGCTGTGCTGAAGATTGTTTCCCGAATCATGCCCGACTCAACCCTGATTGTCAAGCCTGAGCCAACGAAACTCCCCGCGGTGCAGAATGTCACGGCTGGAGCGAGGTCGGCTTCAAGATTCTGAGTCTTTGTGACGGGAAGAATACGATCGAGAGGATTGCCGAGCTCGCAGGAACTGACCCTGAGACTGTGCGGAAGGACATCGAGTTCCTTCGCAAGGCTGGGATGGTCGAGTTCAGCGGACCGGAGAGAGGCGGTCCAGTCTGATGCTCGGGGACTTCTCCAGCACCAGTTCCGTTAGGAGCCGCCCCACCAGTGGGGCGAACTTGAATCCGTTCCCCGAGAAGCCGTAGCCGTAGATTACGCTGTTGCACTCGGGGTCTGCACCGATGACAAAGTTCTTGTTTTCGGTCATATCGTAGAGGCAGACCTTAGAGTGGACCACTTCGCTTTCCGCCAGCTCCGGAACGTACCTGTGAACGACCGAAAGGAAGGCCTGGATGGCCTCAGGATCGACAGTCCTCCGAACAAGGTCTGGATCCACCTCTTCGGGTGTTCGATGGTAGCCGACCTTCACTCCATCCGTGCCGGCGATTGGAATTCCGTAATACTTGTCGACGGTGAATATGGGGAAGCTGCCCGGTCGGAACCTCGCTGAATCTCTCGTAGGGCGAAGATAGATTACCTGCTGGCGCGTCGGGGTCACCCTGACGAGCCCATCCCTGAGGAGGCTGTTCGACCAGACTCCAGGTGTGAGCACGACCTTTCTGCATCGGATTCTCCTTCCGCTCTCCGTTTCCACTTCGGGGCGACCTGCAAGGTCGAGTCTGACGACCTTCTCGCCCTCGAGGACATTGACACCCCACTGCCCAAGCATTGAGCGGTAATATCCCAGCGCCCTAGCCGCGAGCAGGACCCCCGCGCCCGGATCGAGCAGTCCTCCCCTCGCTCGGAACTGGGGAAATCGCATTCTCAGTTCCGCCTCTTCCAAGAGTTCCACCGGGAGACCGAGTCCGTTGAGGGTCTGATAGCTCTGCGAGATAAATCTGGTTCCCCACGCGCTCTCTCCATCCAAGGCGAGGAAACCGGAGGGAACGAAGAGCTCCTCTCCTGACTCTTGTTCCAGCTCCCTCCAGAGCTTCAGACTCGCTATCGCCATCTGAGTATGGCGTCTCTTCGCGCCGTTTGCGTAGCAGAAAATGCGGCCGAAATCGTTGGGCTACCGCCAGCCCCATTATGCCTCCTCCCACGATACAGACGTCTGTCTCCATCCTTGATGTCTATGCGTCCCACCGAGCTAAAACACACGCCGAAGAAGCTTCTAGTGGAGTGTTACCGGATCGAGAAGCGTTTGGGGCTCGCATCTTTCCGCAGGCAACAACAAGCGCTCACCCGCGAGAGCGGCGCGCTCTGACTATTCAGCGGAGAGAGGGCTAAATCGTTTTTAGTCCGGGCAGAGGGGCGAGAGGAGGGATGTCCAAGGCTTCCGAGAAGGAGAGGGGCGGAGGGCCCAGGCTAGTTCGTAGGAGCCCCCTTACTCCTCGCCAGAGACTCTGTCCACGCTGCCTCTCAGCGTTGAGCAGGGGCAGCAAGCTTGGAGGGTGGCTGATTCCACAGGATTTCTTCTGCCCGACTTGTGGTTACAAGGGAACAGTCTTCCTTGAGTCATCAGAAGAGAAATCAACGAAGGCGTAAATCCGTCCTGGGGGCTGGAACCTAGTCGCCTTGGACGCCAAGCGGGAAGGCCTGAGTCTCGGAAGGGTAGCACTGGTCGTGTATGCCTCTCTCCTGGTCTTCACGATCGTCCTGATGGTACTCTCGATCCCGGCAGGCCTTTACACGGTCTATTCCACGAACATCTCAAACACGTCTCTCTCCTCCGCCTCTACGATCAACAATCTCGGACTATTCGTAGGCATCTACACAGTGTCTGTTCCCGTGGCGACCTCCTTTGGTTCGCTCTTCACCGTCTTGACCGCCGTCTACGCTGCCCTCCTGGCCTTCGCCGGTTTCCAACACAGGAACGCGCTTTCTGCGATTAGGTCGGCGCTGGCTCAAGGTTCGAGTGAACTCTTTGACAATTCTCTCCTCGCCTCCATAATCGCGCTCGGAGCCCTTACCCTCGGGATCGGCCTTCTCGAGATAATCCAGGCCAGCGCGGGAATCAAGACTGGCTCGATCTCTGGGGACCCGCTTCTCCTCTTCCTAAGCATCACTCTCGCGCCTCTCCGGGAGGAGTTGGGGTTCAGAGTGGCCCTCGTGGGGTTCCTCGCCCTCGTGCTCGGCTTCCGCCATTCCGCAAAGACAGCACTCAACGCGTTGTGGAGACCCTCGGCCATCCTGACGGGTGAGCCGGGGGACCTCCCGAACAAGGTCGGGCTTTCAATCATGGTAGGGATAAGCTCGATACTCTTCGGGGCGGCCCACTACTTCTCCGGCGCGGGGTGGGACGTGGGGAAGGTGAGCGAGGCCACAGCCGCCGGGGTGGTCCTGGGATATCTCTACGTAAGGTACGGTTTTCACTCGGCGGTCCTGCTCCACTGGGGCGTAAACTACTTCGGGTCGGCCTTCGCCTTCTTCGGGCAGGGTGCCTGGGGCATTCCCTGGGACTCCAACTTCGGGAACCCTCTGAGCGTCCTCGTCGAGGTAGACCTCTTCATCCTCATCGGCGTGACGAGCTTCTTCCTCGTCGGCTACAAGATACTTAAACGACTGGCTCGAGCGATAGGTGCGATAGAAAGTGACGGTGGTGGGGGCCTCAATCCTCAAGGACCTGGTGCGCAAGTACAGGGTGATCAACCCCGCCGCGGACGCGAACTTCGACGGGGACGGCTACGTCCTCACGGTGAAAGAAGACAGGACACTGAACTACCTCGAGCACCGGAACGTCGTCTCTAACGAGATCGTCTTCACTCCGCCGGACTACGTGGCGCACCTCAGCGCGAAGAGCAAGTACGGGCGGCTCGGGCTATCGTTCCTGAACTCCGTCAAGGTTCACAGCGGCTTCGTCGGGAGGCTCGTCCTGGAGCTTGTCAATCTGAGTAACGAAAGAAACCCAATCACGATAAAGCGCGGCGCCCCATTGATGCACCTCGAGTTGCTGAGGAGGGAGGGGGAGCCCTCGCCCTACTCCGGGGAGTACATGTTTCAGTACATGGACGAGAGAGAGACGGAACTCTACATAGAGATCCTCGAGGAGAACTACGGACGCCTCTTCCCCAAGAAGATGCTGGCCCAGATACGAAGGAATCGGCTGAAGACAGACGAGGGATCCTGAGTTCCAGCGGTTTGAATGAGGATTTGACCCCTCCTCTTCGACCGGTCTCGACCTACTCGATAGTCGCCCTCGACAGAGAGACGGATGAGGTGGGCGTCGCGGTCCAGTCCCACTGGTTCTCCGTCGGAAGCGTCGTAACTTGGGCTGAGGCAGGGGTGGGAGCCGTCGCGACTCAGTCGTTCGTTGAAGCGAGCTACGGCCCGCTTGGGTTGGCCTCAATGAAATCAGGAAAATCTCCGAGAGAGGCCTTGCAGTCTCTGCTGCTGAGGGATAAGAATCGAGAAGCGAGGCAGGTCGCTATGATAAACACGAAGGGGAAGGTCGCGGTCCACACCGGCGCCAGGTGCATCCCTGAAGCGGGGCACGCCACGGGAGATGGTTTCTCTGCCCAGGCCAATCTCATGTCCAGCGATAAGGTGTGGGGAGCGATGGCCTCCCGCTTCAAGACGACGCGGGGAACACTTGCGAGGAGGCTCATGGCCGCGCTTGAGGGAGCCGAGGGGGAAGGAGGCGACGTCAGGGGAAGGCAATCGGCGGCGATGTTGATCGTTAAGGCAAGGGCGCCCTCGGCGCCCTGGGAGGGGAAGGTGCTGGAGCTTCGAATCGAGGACCACCCCGAACCCCTGAAAGAGCTCGGCAGGCTGATCAGGATACATCACGCCTATTCGGAGGCTAACATCGCCGACGACCTCGCCTCGACGGGGAAGATGGTGCAGGCGATGCGCAAGTACTCCCTCGCCGCGAAGATTGCCCCAGAGATTGAAGAGCTGAAGTTTTGGCAGGCCGTGGGTTTGCTCAACCAGGGAGAGATCGAGGAAGCGAAACCTCTCCTCAGGGAGGTCTTTCGTGTAAGGAAGGAATGGAAGAGGGTGCTGATTCAACTCCCGAAGTGCGGTCTTCTGAAGGCGCCCAAGGGTCTCGTCGACTCTCTGCTTTCTGCATAGTTGAGTCTCTCGAAAAGGTCAGCTGT